>JBDRTC010001203.1:0-15966 GCA_043824335.1 Planctomycetota bacterium
AGCAGTGCAACTGCTGCCCCAACGGAGCCAAGAACCGGTAAGTTGTTTTTCGGCCGCTCCTAAACAGCTACCGTCACTCCAGCGTCGGCAGCACGATCTCGCCCCGGGCTTGGGCTTCGGCGTTCTCGTAGGAGCCGTAGAACTCCGAGTTCGAGTCGAGCCAGAGGACCAGGCGGTGGAAGTCTTCCGGGGAAAGATTCACGCCATAGTGGTCTTCGCCCAGGTATTTTAGGAGCGGGGCGGCTCGGGCGCCGAACTGGCCGGCGATCGTCCGGGCGCCGCCGTGCACGCCCGTGTTGATCGAGCCGTTCGACACGTGGAAGTAGAAGCCGTATTTCTCAGCCAGGCTGGCGTACGAGCGGGTCCAACCGTAGTTGCCCGCGATGCCGCCGGATAGATCGAGGGCCTTCTTCTCCCGATGGCAGTCGACGCAGTTGCGGTCCAGCGCCGGTTGCACCAGGCGGACGTAGTTGAACGGGTTCGAGCCGTCGACCTCGGACTGGATCTTGGAGGGCGGACGCCCCAGGGCCAGCGGGAGGCTTGTTGGCCGGGGCGGTGGGCGGTGCTTGCGCTCGTGACATCCCTGGCAGGTCAAGCGCTCGCCCGGATGCACGTAGGTCAACGATCGCATCGACTGCACGGCCATGCCCTGCGCGTCGAGGGCCTGGAAGTAGAGGGGCACCTCGACCGGGGCCTCAAAGTAGACACTGCCATCGGCCTCGACCGGCACCGTGCCCAACACGGCCCGGGCGTTCGTCTGCAGGGCTGCCCCGATCCGCGGCTGGTTCGGCGGCGCGGTCGATTTGGGCAGAAGCTGGATCACGCGGAGGTCGGTGATCTCCGTCCCTTCGGGCCACTGGAAGTCGCTGTCGTAGATGTTCGTCACAGCCACCGTGCTGGGCCGCTGGCCGCCGGCAGCCCGCCTGGCCACGGCCGTGTGCGTGGTGCCGTCGGGGATCACGGGCGGTTTCTTTCGGGGCCGCAACGGGATCGGGCTTAGGCAGGAGATTTCCGGGTCACGGTAAATCAACTCCTTGTTGCCAAAACGGTCGATCCAGTAGATGCCGCGATTGTTGACGTCGAGATCATAGACACAAAGGTAGTCGTCCTCGCTCAAGGGCCAAGGCGTGCCGTAGACCATGTGCTGCTTGATCGGCCAGCCTTCCGATTCCGGGAAGGGGACCTCGGGAGTCAGCCGCGTCAGTTGCGACGCGGCCCCGTCGTCCTCGACGCGGTGATCGATCAACACCAGCGACCCAAAGGCGTTGCCGTGATGGCAGCCCGTCGCGGCGACGAACTTGTTCGAGCCCGGAATCGCCCGGATGCTCATCTCCATCCATGGCCGGCTTTCGCGCTTCTCGGGGTAGTTGCCGTGGAAACTACGGGGGTCCCGGCCGTCGGGGTAGGAGGTCCAGATGTGGTGGGCGATGTTCGTGTCGCGGTCGATGTAGTCCCAGCGCGAGTAGACGATCATCCCGTCGTTGGTCACGCTGGGGTGCCACTCGTGGGTCTCGTGGTAGCTGAGCTTGATAATGTCGCCGCCATCGGGCTCCATGGAAAACATGGTGTAGACGGGGCAGTGGCGTCCGCAACGAAGGAACCCCCCCCGACGTTCCGAGATGAACGCGATCCGCCCGCCCGGCAGGAAGCACGGGTCGAAATCGTCCCAGGGGCCGTCGGTCATCTGGACCAGCCCGGCGCCGTCGGCATTGCACCGGAAGATGTGGTAGCTGATCTCCGGTCCCCACTCGTAGGCCTCCTTGCCCTGGTACTTGCTCCAGGCTTTGGCTTGGGTGTAGGCGAAGAGGACGGTGCCTGCGTCGAAGGAAAGCTCGGGCGAGAGGAACGTGCCGCCTTCAAGCTTCTCTCCTTTGAGCCGGCCCTCCTCGACCACGGAGTTTTCCAGGAGGTTAACCAGCTTGGGATTCGGTCCGAAGGGTTCCACGAGCACGAACAGCCCGCCGCCCGGCTTGGCGTTGCAGCCGTAGTACTGGTCGCACATGTGAAACACGCCGACTGAATCGTGCCGCTTGATGAAGAGAATCTTGTCGAAATCCAGCAGCGGGTTCGAGAAGGCGATCCCGCGGACCACGCGCCTCGCGTCCAGATGGATTTCGCGGCGGATTGCATCGGGTGCCTCGCCGGCCGCTTCCAGCTTCGCCAAACGCCCTTCGAGCGCTTCGAGCCTGGCCACCAGCGGCTCCAGGCGTTCGGAGTCGGCTGTGAAGCGGAGCCGGGCGGCGAGCCGGAGCCCCCGGTCGACGACGTCGCGGGTGTGCGCCAACGTGAAGCCGCCGCTTGTGCCAGTTGCGGCCGGTGGCGCGGCCTCCATCACGTCTTCCGGAAGCGTGCCCGGATACGAATAACGGCTCACGCTCTTCTGGTCGGCCGGTTTGCCGAGGGCGACGTTCTTCTCCGGATCGTCAGCCGCGTAGACCTCGATTTCATCCAGGGCGAACGAGCAATTGCCGGGGATTGCCAGCCGGACGACCCGGGCCGTGATGTTCTTCTCCTTCAGGTCGACGATCAGCGGCCCGTCGCCTCCAATGCCCAGAAAGGGCTGGCCGTTGTGCTGGTAGACGAGCTTGAAGTTCGCGGCGTCGCAATCATCGGCGACGAGGACCTGGATATCCTTCGTTCGGCCGCCTTTTCCGCTATCCATGCGATTGTAGATCACCACGCGCTTTAGCGGCACGATCTTCTCCAGATCGACCTGCCACCAGGGCTCCTTCTCGCCGCTCTTGACGTGGAACCCCCAGCGGCCGTTCTTGACGCCGTCGCACCCGCCCGAGGCGTCTTGCGCCGTGGTCACGCCGTAAGCATTGACTTTCGCGGCTTCGAGAGCGGTGGGGTCGATGCCCTGGACGCTGGAAACCGAAAATCGCCGGTCGCGGTCGATCCAGTCGGCTTCGACGAGCGTTCGGATCGAATCCGCAACGTCGACCGCTTGGGGTCGATCGGCCTTGTTGGCGAGGATCGGGTTTTCCGGCGTGGTTGCGACCGCGGGAAGCGCGAGAAGTCCCATGCCGACGGCGGCCACCAGGCTTTGCCGGAAAACCGTGTCTCCGGGTGGCAAGGCGTCGCTTGCGTCGCCATGATCGGCAGGCACATGCCCACGCTTCGCGAGGGCATGCCACCCTGGCAGTAACAAGCGAACCAGTCTTCCGACAAAGCCCAACCGGCGCCTCAAACCAAGCACAGTCAAGTTCTTTGTCATTGTCATTTGCCGACTCCCTCGCTTTGCACTACGGTCGGGCAGCGGAACGAATCCCAGTAGGCCTTGTCGACGGCGTAGACGTCGACCGGTTCGTCGGGCCCGAGTTCGGGCGACAGGAAACCAAACCGCTGCATTTCGCGGATGTAGTGCTGGTTGGGACGGAAGCCCGGCATGTCGAACCGCTTGCCCTCTTCGAGGCGATCGTGGGCGTTGCGGATCGCAGCCAGGATTTGCTGATACAACGGATCGTCCGTGTTCGCGTAACCTGATTCCTCGCACAAGCCCATCCCGCCCGACTCCTTGGCCAGCGGCGCCAGGAGCAGGTACGACTTCTCCGGCCTGGAAAGATTGGCCAGCGGTTCGAGTTGGCTGCCCCAGCCGCCGGGGAAGTCGAGCACTTTTCGTTTTCCTTTCGGGTCCTCCACCTCGCGCACGTGGCAACCACCGCAACGGTTCATCATGGGCCCGTACGGCAGGCCGACCGGATAGAACCCACACCCGAGCGAGGCATACGTGCCGGGGTATGTCGCGCTGGTTTCGATCCAGAGGCGGATCATCTTCACTTCGTGGTCCGAAAGCTTCGCGTCGTAGTGGCTGCCGTCGATGAGCGTCATCAGCCGGCTGGAGGCGCTACCGATCTTGTAGGCTTCATAATTGCTGCTGGGCTGATTGCGGCCGTCGGAGACCAGGCCGCGGGTTTGCATGGTCCAGTAAGCCATGCTGTACCGCGCGGTGCGGTCGCCGGTGAGATCGACCTTGCCCTCCCGGCGGTCCGGCGAGTGGCACTCGACGCAGTGCTTGTCGAGAATCGGCTGGATGTCGCGGGGGAAGTCGAAGACCTCGGGCACGCCGGCGATCGGCACGGCCGGCGTGGGCGGATGCCTGAGCGCCAGCAGGTCCGTGCTGATCGAACGTGGCGTTTGCACCCGGTGTTCGTGGCAGCCGACGCAACCGCCCGTCTCCCCCGGTTGGAGAACGACGAAGCTGTGCATCCGCTTCACGGGCTTATCCTCCTCGTCCAAGGCGACGAAGAAAAGCGACTGTAGCGCCGGCAATTCCATGAACGCCGAGCCATCGGGATAGACGGGAACCTCGCCCACGATCTCGGCCAAGGTGAACGTGCCGCCGATCGTCAGCGGCTCCATCCCGCCGGAAAAATTCACCGGCTTGGGAAGCTGCTGGAGCACGAGCAGCTTCTTGATTCGCCCCTTCTCCAGACCCCGGGTCTTGCGGCCGTAATAGATGTCCTCCAGGACCAGGCGGCCGGTCGATTTCTTGGGGTTGGTCCTTGCAGCAATCACGCGCTCGCGCGGGCGCGACCCGAGCGGACGCGGCTCGTGGCAGTGCATGTGCCGATCGGGCTCGGGCAACTCGTAGAGGAGTTCGGTGTTCCCCTCGCCGTCCATCACAAAGATTCCCTTGGGGTGGGCGACGAGGAAGCAGTCCTCGGAAAACGCATACGGATCCTTCCACAGCGCGTTCCACTGATTCTCCTTGTTCACCGTGCGCACGGAGGCCAATTCATCCGGCCCAAGGCTGGGATCGATGACCACCACGGGGCCCATGTGCTCGGGCCGGCCGTGACCGGGCGAGTAGGCGACGACCACCTTGTTCGAGCCGGGGATCGGCTTGGCGTCGAGCATGGCCACGCCGCCGTGCAGGTTGCCGAAGAAGGTCATCTGCCCGGTGCCGTCCGGGTTGACCGTCCACAGGTGATGGTAATGGACTTGGCTGCGGTCGACATACTCCCATCGCATGTAGAGGATTCGGCCGTCGGGCAGCACCCAGGGCGTGTTGTCGTGGTCGTTGTTGCTGGAGAGGATGCGGATGTTCTTGCCGTCGGCGTCGCACCGGTAGAGCGTGGCCACGCGCGAATACCAGCAATTGACGAACCGGCGGCAGCGCGACGAGCAAAAGACGATGCCCCCGTCGGGACAGTAGGTCGGTTCGATGTCGTCGTCCGGCCCGTCGGTCAGTTGCGTCAGCCCCGTGCCGTCGATGTTGATTTCGCAGAGATGAAACGGGTGCGTTCCACCCTTCCGGTAGGAGAAAAGGATCTTGTTACCGTCGTAGTGCATTTGCGGGTCGCGCACGCCGCCCCTGGGATCCTCGAAGATGACGGTGAGCTTGCCCGTGCGGAGGTTCAAGCGGCAAAGGCGTCCGCCTTCCGCATAACCCCAATAGACGCCGTCCTCCTTCTTGAAACCCAACTTTTGAGCCGGGCTGTCGGAATAATCGGCGTAGTTTCCGAAGGTGACGTACCAGTGGTCCCTGCCGGGCACTCGGACCGCGAAGATGATCTCCTCCACGTCGGCCATGGGGCCGTCGAGAAACTGTTTCAGCAGCGGCCCCGGGGCGTACTCGGGCTGTGACTCGGGTACCGCCACCGCAGCAGTGGCCAGCGTCAAGAGCACGACGGAAGCCATGACTCCCACAACAGACAACCGCAGAGGGCGCTCCCGGGAGGGCATCTTCATGGCTCGGGCATCTCCTGTTCATCCGAACATCGTGCGGCAGGACACCGGGCGGGTCGAACCCGGGCACCGCCGGGGCACCGTGCGTAGCATGGTCCCGGTGGTCGGCTCGGGCCGCCATTATAGCCCAGCCGGACCCGAGATAAAAGCCTTCTTGCCGAATTAGCGGGGTGTTGCACCATCCCCTGGAGGGGTGCTGGTCCGAATGCGAGGTCTTGTTGCACCCGGCTGGCACGCTTTGCTAAAGTTGAGCGGGTCGGGTAAAGAAATCCGTCTTCGCAGCAAAGGAGATCATCAGGATGACTCGCAAAGTCTTCGTCTGGACCTTGTCGCTTTTGGCGTTTGCCGCTCTCTCTCTGACCTCCTCCGCCATGGCAGCGGAGTTGTCGGAAGCAGAGCTTCTCGCAGGAGCCGACGCGCGCATCGAAGAGCACCGCAAGGCCGAAGCCACGGTGGCGGTGGTCGATGCCTCGGGGAAGCCCGTCGAGGGGGCGACGATCCTTGTCGAGCAGACTCGCCATGCCTTTCTCTTCGGCTCCAACATTTTCGCCTGGGGGAGCGTTCCCAATCCGCAGACCCAGGCTGCGTATCGCGAGCGGTTCGCCGAACTGCTGAACTTCGCCACCCTGCCGTTCTATTGGACCGGCTACGAACCTCGCCGTGGCGAGCCGGCCCACGCCCGCACCGAAGAGGTTGCCCGGTGGTGCAAAGAGCACCGGATCGCAACCAAGGGACACCCGTTGGCCTGGAACATGGGCGATCCCCCCTGGCTCCCGGACGATCTGGAAGAGATTTGCCGTCTTCAAATGGCTCGAATCGAGGACTGTGTCTCTCGCTTCACCGGCCTGATCGACCGCTGGGACGTGGTGAACGAGGCCACCCACTTTGATCGCGAGGAGTTTGTCCGCCGTCGGGCGCCCAAGCATAGTGCGATGTGGCAGAAGGTCGGGCAGATGGAGTTCACCCGCGAGTGTTTCACCCACGCCCGAATGGCCGGTCCCCAAGCAACGCTCCTGATTAACGACTACCGGACCGACCCGGCCTACCAACGGGTGATCGAGCAGTTGGTCGACGCCGGCGGCCGCCCGATGTACGACGTGATCGGCATCCAGAGCCACATGCACGGCGGCGCGTGGCCGACCGCGAAGATTTGGGAGGTCTGCGAGCGCTTCGCCCGGTTCGGCGTACCGCTCCACTTCACGGAAACGACGATCCTCTCCGGCGAGCGGACCTGGCAGAAGCCACGCGGATCGGATTGGCCGTCGACGCCCGAGGGCGAGGCGTACCAGGCCGAGCACGTCAAGCGCTTCTACACGATGCTCTTCTCCCACCCGGCCGTCGAGGCGATCACCTGGTGGGACTTCGCCGACCTGCATTCGTGGAAAGGGGCCCCGGCGGGATTCGTGCGCAAGGACATGTCGCCCAAGCCGGCCTACGACGAGTTGATGAAGCTCGTCAAGGGCAAGTGGTGGACTCAAACGACGCTCGAATCCGGCAACGACGGAACCGCCCACTTCCGCGGGTTTCTCGGCGATTACCGGGTCACCGTGAAGCTGGCCGACGGGAGGTCCACTGACGAATCGTTCACGCTCCGGAAAACCGAGGACAACCGCTGGTGCGTTAAACTCAACGGCGAGTAAACACGTCTCCTTTGCCGCTTGCGGCTTTGCAGAAACCTCCGTGTCGCGGAACGCTGCCGTTTCTCCTCCGCCGGCACTTCCCAGAGCGGCGTGGGAAGTTTTTCGCTGGTCAGATAGAGCGTTTTCCCATCCCCGCCGTAACAGATCGATTCCCCCTGGATCCGAAGGGGCATGCGGATCTCCCGCGGCTCCCGCGAAAAGGCTGCGGCCCAGTCCTCGTTTTCCTTGCGCAGGAACTCGTAGGCGTTCCCGTAGGTCACCAGCACTGCCCGGCGCCCGTCGGGTGAAACGTCCATGCCGGTCACCACGGGGATTTTGGGCGTGGCGATCAATCGGGCGACGAGCGCCTTTTCCGGCGGTTCCCGGGGAGTCTGCTTGGGCCAGGGGAGGGCGTAGACGTAGCACTTCAGGTCAAACTCCTTGGTGGCCAGGAGGATCGTCCGGTTCGACGGATCGACGGCCACCGCCTCGCAGTTGCGGTGATCGTCTTCGTAGGAGTAGTAAACCGTCTGGACGACCGGCACGTGCTCGACGGCAGGCCCCTTTTCCGGATCAACCGGCGGCTCCTCGACCAGATGGAGTATCTGGACGGGCGCCGCCAGGCCGTTGTTGCCCACGTCGCCCAGCAGCAGGTAGTGCTTGCCCTGCCAGGTGAAGGAGGCCATGTCTTCCCAGTCGTAGGCCAGCACGTCGGTCAGCACGCAGGAGGCCAGGTCACGGCCTTTGGAGTCAAGCAGGTAGACCCGGGCGTCTCCGCCCGAATCATTGTGGGTCCAGAACAGCCCGGGATTTCTGCGCGAGACGGCCAGTCCGCTGCTTTCGTCGATCGTGCGATCGGCCAGCGTGGCCAGCTCACGGGGCTGGCCGTAGCGGATTCTCGTGGGGTCGTCGGGGGCCCGGGCCGCTTCCTCTTGCCGGAGCAGCTCGGCGACGTGCTCCTGGTCGGGCCGGCTCAACTCGTGGATCAGGACCTCGAACACCCGGCCGTCGGACCGGCGAAGCCAGACCTTGCCGGCCTGCGACGTGATGAATTCCGCCTCGACCCGGAGTTGCCCCGCGCTGTCGGTCCAGGTCCGCTCCTCGGCGACGGACACCGCCGTCAGGCAGGCGGCCAGAATAAGGGGATTGATGAGTTTTTGCATGGTGGATGAGTCAACTCTTGCGTGAGTTAGAGATTCAGGACTTGAAGCTCAACGGACATGCTCCAAGGAGAGCTTCCTCTAATTCTCGGTTGCCGGTCAAGTCTTTTCCTTCCCTTTCTGGCGGCCGGTCCCGTCGCTGCGGCCATCCAGGTGTGCAACCACCCGCTTCTTGACTTCCGTAGTGATGTACCAGGATACCCGTCCGATCCGCTCATGTATTTCCGGACGAACGGACGCTGTGACCAGTCGCGGTTTCGGCAGGGATCGGAGACCCGCGCCGAGCACGGTTCCGTTCACCCGCGGCGCGTTGGCACGGGGCGGCTGATAGGATAGATTGGAAAGGTATGAAAGCGTTGTTGTTAAGTACCGGTGTGCCCGTCCTCTTGGCGATCGTGGGGGTCGTGCTGGTGCCCCTTTGGATGAGCACCGGCCCGGCGGAGGGTCTGGTGTTGCGCGTGCCGGGGCTGGATCGCATCGGGAGGACCTCTTCGGTGGAGGCCGTGGCCACGCCCGAGCCGGGCGAGCCGCAAGTGTTCGACGGCCGGCCGTCCGCCCTGCCCGGCGAATGGCCGTGGTTCCGGGGGCCGGACCGGGACGGCGTCTCTCGCGAAAGTGTCCCCTTGGCGCGAGAGTGGCCCGTGGCAGGGCCCGAGGTCCTCTGGACGGTCGAACTCGGCCCGGGGCACGCCGGGGCGGCCGTTTCCGGCGGACGCGTGTACGTGTTGGACTACGACGTCGACAACAAGGCCGACACGATGCGGTGCCTCTCGTTGGACGACGGCCGGGACATCTGGCAGAACGGCTACCCGGTCGTGCTGCCGGAGTGGCACGGCATGTCGCGCACGGTGCCCGCCGTGGTCGACGGCTCGGTCGTGTCGCTGGGGCCCAAGTGCCACGTCGCCTGCTGGGACGCGGAAACGGGCGAGTGCCGCTGGCTCTTGGACCTCGTCAACCAGTACGAGGCAAAGATGCCCGAGTGGTATGCGGCCCAATGTCCGCTGGTCGACGACGGCCGGGTGATCCTGGCCCCCTCGGGCAAAGCCTTCATGATCGCCGTCGATTGCCTCTCGGGCAAAGTCCTTTGGAAAAGCGAGAGCGAGAAGCTGCGCAACTGGGATATGACCCACTCGTCGATCGCGGTCGTCGAGTTCGAGGGGGAGCGCATGTACGTCTGCTGCGGCTCGGGCGGAGTGGCCGGCATCTCGGCCAAGGACGGCTCGGTGCTCTGGGAGTCGACCGAATGGATCGGCGCGATGGCCACCTGCCCTACCCCAGTCGACATCGGCGACGGACGAATCTTCCTCACCAGCGGATACCACAAGCCGAAGCAGGCAAGCGGCCTGATGCTCCAACTGGAGGCCGGCGAGGGCCGGTTCGCGGCCAACGTGCTCTTCAGCCTCAAGCCAAGACAGTTCGAGTCGGAACAGCAGACGCCTATCTTCTTCGAGGGTCGCCTTTACGGGGTCCGCACCGGTCCCGGCGGGAATCAACTGGTCTGTCTCGACCTGGATGGCAACGATCTGTGGAACAGCGGCCGAGACAAGTTCGAAAGGGGCCCCTACCTGATTGCCAACGGCCTGATCTTCGTGATGGACAGCAAGGGCCTGCTCACCGTGGCCGAAGCCACGTCGTCGGAGTATAAGCGACTAGGCCAGTTCCAGGTCTTCGAGGACGCGCACGACGCCTGGGGCCCGATGGCCTTGGCCGGCGGAAGGCTCATCCTCCGCGACCTGACCCGGATGAGTTGCCTCGATGTCGGGGAGAAGTAACGCCCGCCGCTTACAATAAAAAGCAAGCCCCCACCCTCCAATCCCACGCAATCCGACATGGACAACCGGCCCGCCGTCATTTCGCCCAACGTGTGGATCGCTCTCGTCGTGCTCTTGGCGGTCGGAGTGGGGGTCGTGGCCGTGTTGCGGATCGACCGGGCGGGCGACGCCGGAAGCGGGCTTCCCGAACGATTCGAATACGGAATCGAGCAGTACGAAAAGATCGACCCGGCCTTAATCGAATACGACCTGACGCGGGAGTTCCCCACCGGGATGGTCGCGGCCCGGGCCGTGGCCGTTGGCCCTGACGACCGGATTTACGTGGCCGGCGAAGAGGGAGTCCACGTCTTCGACCCAACGGGTACGCGAGAAGCGAGCATTGCGCTCTCGGGCCGGCCGACGTGTTTGGCCGTGGGCGGCGCGGAGCACGCGGCGCCGGGCCGGGTGTACATCGGCGTGGGGCGAAACGTTCTTCTCAAAGAGGTGTTCTTGGCGAAGAACGCCGACGGCAGCCCGGCCGCCACTTGGGAGGTTCCCGGAAATAGAGTCCACCTGACCTCCATCGCCCTGGCCAAGGACGACGTGTTCGTGGCCGATTCGGCCAACCGGATCGTGCTCCGTTACGACACGTCGGGCACGCTCGTCGGCCGGATCGGCGAGCACGACAAGGAGCGGGGAGTCGCCGGCTTCGCGATCCCCAGCCCGTTCTTCGACGTGGCCGTCGCCCCGGACGGGCTCCTTTGGGTGGTAAACCCGGGCGCGTTGCGCCTGGAGGCCTACACGTTCGACGGAACCCTGGAACGGTACTGGGGTGAGGAAGGTGCGGCCGTCGAAGCGTTTTTTGGCTGCTGCAACCCGGCCCATTTCGCCATCCTGCCCGGCGGACGGTTCGTCACCGCGGAGAAGGGCCTCCTTCGCGTGAAGGTCTACTCGGCCGACGGCCATCTCGAATGCGCGGTCGCCGGACCCGAGCAGTTGGACTCACCGGCGGGGTCCGGCGGTCAGGGCCAGTTTGACGAGGAGTTGACCGCGGTCGACGTCGCTTCAGACAGCCAGGGTCGAATCCTGGTTCTGGACGTCGCCGGCCGCAACGTGCGGATCTACGAACGAAAGAAACCCGCTTCCCAGGAAAGTGATGCGGATGCAGAGCCGACGTAAGATCAACGAGAGCCGGCGGGAGATGTTCCGCAGCGCGGCGCGGAGCTTCGTGCTGGGGGGGCTTGCCGTGCTGTCGGCCGGGATGCTGGCACGGGGAAAAGGAGAAAAAGGGGACCGGTCCAATTTGCCGGGACGGCCTGACCAACCTTCGGTCGGTGCCCGGTGCTTCGCACAAATTGGACCTGTCCCCTTTTTCGCCCCCGCCTGCCGCCGATGCGAGGTGCTGGCAAGCTGTTCCCTTCCCCCGGCGTTGGCTGCAAGGAAAGAGAGCAAGAGGTAACTCCAGATGGCAGGTGCGGACGAAAAGATCGAACGTCGCGAGTTCCTGTGCGACGGCGCCCGCGTGGCCGGGGCGATCGTGCTGGGCGGGGCGGCCGGGTTCGTCGGCGTCCGAAGGGGCCGGGGTGACGGGCACGTCTGGCAGATCGACCCCGACAAGTGCATGGCCTGCGGCAACTGCGCCACCTACTGCGTGCTTGACATTTCCGCCGTCAAGGCGGTCCAGTGCTATCCGATGTGCGCCATGTGCGACCTGTGCACCGGCTATTTCGACGTGGAGCACACAAGCCGCGACACGGCGGCGGAGAACCAGCTTTGCCCCACCGGCGCGATCGAGCGCGTGCTGGTGAGCGAGGAGGCCGGCGTCCCCCGCTTTGAGTATCACATCGAGGAGCCGAACTGTATCGGCTGCGGCAAGTGCGTCGAGGGCTGCGCGATGATGAACGGATCGCTCTACTTGCAGGTGCGGCACGACCGGTGCGTGAACTGCAACCAGTGCTCGATCGCCGTTGCTTGTCCGACCCAGGCTTACCGCCGGGTGCCGGCCGGCGATCCCTACCTGTTGAAGTCGAAGGCCCGGCAGATGGTGGAAGGAAGCGCGCTACACGCATGACGAAGCTGCTCTGGAGATTATTGCCCCTGGTTGTGCTGGCGCTTGCGGCGGAAGCGGCCTTCTCCCAGGAGTTCCTGGCCCGGCCCGAGATTCCCGGGCACGAAACGCCCACCACCGAGTTCCCAGAGCCCCGCGCCGGCCCGCTGGAATACCTGGACGTGGCCGCGCTGGCCGCGGCGCTGGTGCTGGCCAGCTACCTGGCGCTGGTGCGGCGCTCGCGCCGGGGGCTGTTTTTGTTGACGATCGCTTCGCTGGCCTGGTTCGGCTTCTGGCGCAAAGGGTGCGTCTGCTCGATCGGGTCGATCCAGAACGTGACGCTGGCCGTGTTCGATCCGACCTACGCCGTATCGCTCACGGTCCTCGCGTTTTTCGCCCTCCCGTTGGTCTTTACGCTCTTCTTCGGCCGCTCTTTCTGCGCGGCGGTCTGCCCGTTGGGGGCCGTCCAGGAATTGGTGGCCGTGCGCCCGGTGAAGGTGCCCCTCTGGCTGGAGCACGCCCTGGGACTGCTGGCCTACGTTTACCTGGGGGCCGCCGTCCTCTTCGCGGCGACGGGCACGGCCTTTGTGATCTGCGAGTATGATCCGTTCGTGAGCTTTTTCCGCCTCTCGGGCGGTGTCAACATGCTGATTCTGGGCGGCTCGTTCCTGGTGGTCGGCGTGTTCGTCGGGCGGCCCTATTGCCGGTACTTCTGTCCGTACGGGGTCGTGTTGCGATGGCTCTCCCGGCTCTCGAAGTGGCACCTGAGGATTCCGCCGGAGGAGTGCATCAAGTGCCGCCTCTGCGAAGACGCCTGCCCTTACGGGGCGATCCGCGAGCCCACGGTCGAGCAGCCGCTTGGCGAAAGAGCCCGGGGACGCCGGCAGCTCGCCCTGCTGTTGGTTCTCGTGCCGGTGCTGATCGCCCTGGGAGCTTGGGCGGGCAGGCTTCTCGCCGTGCCGCTTTCGCAACTGGACCACACGGTCCGGCTGGCCGAGCAGGTGCGTCTGGAAGAGACCGGCCAGGTCGCCGAGCCCACCGACGCCAGCGAAGCCTTCCACGAGAGCGGCCGGCCCGCGATGGAGCTTTACGCGGAAGCGATCCGGCGACGGGAGCAGTTCGTAGATGCCGGCGTCTGGCTCGGCCTCTGGGTCGGTTTGGTGATCGGGGCAAAGCTGGTGCATCTTGCCGTCCGGCGGCGCCGCACCGAGTATCTACCCGATCGGGCCGGCTGTGTCTCGTGTGGCCGCTGCTTCTGGTACTGCCCCGGCGAGCAGGCCCGACTGGGGTTGATTGGAATGACGAATGACGAATGATGAATGATGAATGATGAATGAGGAATGAGCAGTGGCCAAGGACGAATCCGGCACGTCGAAAGAAACCGTTGGGCCCCCACCAGCTCGAACGAGCAGGCCCACCGGCTCCGCGCGCCCTCCGCATTCATCATTCATCATTCATCATTCATCATTTCCCGACGTCGGCTATCGGCTCGCCGCGCGGACGGCCGTGGTGGCCGGCGTCTTTTCCGCGATGGTCGCCGCGATGCTCTTGACCGACTATAGCCGGCGCCGGGCCGAGGATCCGTTGGAGGTCGAGCAGTTCCACGCGCTCAAGGCAGCGCTGGTCGAGCAGCCGGGCGACGAAAGGCTGAAGGAAGAGATTCGCACGCTCGATCTGGGATTGCGAGAAGAGTACTTTCGGGCGCGCCGGTTCGCCGAGAGGGGCACGTGGCTCTTGTTCGGCGGAATCGTCGTTCTCCTGGTTTCGGCCAAGGCAACGAGCACACTCCGCAGAAAGCTCCCCATGCCCGAGGCGCAGGCCGCGCCCGAAGACACGGAAACTCCCACGATGCGGCTCGCCCGCTGGTCGGTGGGCGTGCTCCTGGTGCTCCTGCTCGGCTCCGTGGCGGCGCTGAACCTGACCTTCCGTACCGAGTTGGCCTCGCTCCCCAAGCCGGAGGAGCCGAAGCCGGGCCCCGCGCCCACCGTTGATTCGAGCTTCCCCACCGACGAGGAAATCCACAAGAACTGGCACCGGTTCCGCGGTCCCGGCGGTTTGGGGATCTCGGCCTACGACAACGTGCCCACCGGCTGGGACGCGGCCTCCGGCGAGGGAATCCTCTGGAAAACGCCCGTGCCGCTGGAGGGTCTCAACTCGCCGGTGGTCTGGGAGGATCGCGTGTTCTTATCCGGGGGCGCCGAAGAGCGCCTGGAAGTCTATTGCTTCGACGCCGGGGATGGAAAGCTCCTCTGGCAACAGGAGGTAAAGAACACGGCCTCGGAGACGATCGATCCCGAGTTCACCGGATTTGCCGCGCCCTCGACGACCACCGACGGCCGCCGCGTGTTCGCCATGTTCGCCACGGGCGACGTAGCCGCCTTCGATTTCTCGGGCAAGCCGCTTTGGACCAGGAGTTTCGGCGTTCCCGACAACGGTTACGGGCACGGATCCTCGCCGATTCTCTTTCAAAACCGGCTCATGATTCAGTTCGACCAGGGGGGCACGGCCAAGGAGGGCAAGTCGAAGCTCTTGGCCCTGGACGCGCTCACCGGAAAGACGGTTTACGAGGTGCCCCGCCCGGTGCCCAACTCTTGGACGACCCCTTGCCTGATGCCCGGCGACGGAGGTGTCCAACTCATCACGGTGGCCGATCCCTGGGTGATCGCCTACAACCCGTCGGACGGATCGGAAATCTGGCGGGCCAACTGCATGAGTGGGGAGTGCGGTCCTTCGCCCGTGTTCGTCGACGGCGTGGTCCACGTGGGAAACGAGTATTGCGTCTGGTCGGCCATCCGGGCCGACGGCAAGGGGGACGTGACCGAAACCCACGTCCTCTGGACCGCCGAAGACGGGCTTCCGGACATGTGCAGCCCCCTGGTCACCTCGGAATACCTCTTCGTCCTGGCGACCTGGGGAGCGCTCACCTGCTATGATTCCAAGACGGGCGAGCTGCTCTGGGAGAAGGATTTCGACGCCAGCTTCACCTCCTCCCCCGGCTGGGCTGCCGGCCGCGTTTATCTGGTTGGCGATGAAGGCAAAGGGTGGATCCTCGAGCCGGGCCGGGAAGAGGAGAACGTCAAACAGATCGCGGAAACCAACCTGGGCGAAGAGTGCGTCACCAGCCCCGCCTTTCAGGACGGACGCCTCTACCTCCGCGGAAAGGAACACTTGTTTTGTATTGGAATGAGGAATGAGGAATGATGAATGATGAATGAGGAGTGAGCAGTGGCCAAGGACGAATCCGGCAAGTCGAAAGAAACCGTTGGGCCCCCACCAGCTCGAACGAGCAGGCCCACCGGCTCCGCGCGCCTTCCGCATTCATCATTCATCATTCCTCATTCATCATTTCCCGATGTCGATCTGAGCTTTGTCGACCGGACGGTTGAAGACCTGGGCCGCGGCGGCGAGGTCGTGATCCCGATCCTTCAAGCGATCCAGGAGCACTACCGCTACCTGCCGCAGGAGGCGCTCAGGCGGGTTTGTGAGCTGACCGAGATCACGCCGGCGGCGATCACCGGGGTGTCGACGTTCTACACTCAATTTCGGCACCGGCCCGTGGGCCGCCACATGATCAGCGTGTGCCACGGAACGGCGTGCCACGTGAAAGGTTCGGGCCTGATCCAGGACGCGCTGGAGCGCCGGCTCGGACTCTCCAATGGCGAGGATACCGACGCCGACGGCCTTTTCACGGTCCAGAA
>JBDRTC010001204.1:0-6714 GCA_043824335.1 Planctomycetota bacterium
TCGAGCCCGCAGAACCGTTGGAAGGCAATCGTCTTGCGGCGGGGAAAGTCGGGATCGCCGCGATCGATGCCCTCGACGAGCCGGAACCGCTCGACGATGGCGTCAATGACTTCCGGGTCATGGAACAGCTCGATGTTGTACACCCGCTGGGGAGTCCCCTGACGCCGGATATTCTCGACAAAACCGTGCCAGTCCGGCTGAAACGGTCTTTCCAGGCCAAGCAGGGAAACCATGGGGAGACTCCGGCGGCGCTCAAGGCGCTTCAGCTACGGTACGAGGCGTGTTACAATCTCAGGCTGTAAGCCGTCGGCAGTATAGTCCGCCCGCGGTCACATCTCCAGACGAACAGGCGTCGACCGGGCAAAAAAAGGAGAACGTTCCCATGCGTATCATCCTCGGTGTTTTGCTAATTGTGATTATGAGCCTGCCCGCTCCCGCCGCGCCGGCCGAGCGGGTGGCGATGCAGTTGGAGTGGGGCTTCGGGCCGACGTCCTCCGAAATGTATTGGGACGGCCAGGTGCAGGTCGCCGACGGCCGCCTGCTCTCGATGCAGGCCGTCTCCTTCGAGGCCGACCGGCACGACCGAATGACGCCTCCGAAGTTCCAAAGCTACACAGTGAACGCCGGCACCGACGGGATGGAGTTGATCGTCGACGGCGGCGATCTCACCACCGTTTCCCTGGAAACCCGGCAGGGGAGTTTTCAATGGAAGATCGGCGAGCTCCGCCAGAAGCGGGAGCTGAGCTTTGCCGGCCAGGAACAGGGGCGGATCGTGGTACGGCTTCTCGAACGCCTGGGTGAGGAGCCGAGTCGCCTCTCGGAAGAGACCACGCAAGACACCAATCCGGCGGTGTGCCGGCTGGCCGATGGCCGCCAACTGGTGCTCTGGCGAGCGTTTGTGGGATTGCCGGCGAGCGAACGGGAACCCACCGCTGACGGCGATTCAACGGCCGGCGGCGACCAGATCCGCGGCCGGGTGCTCGACCGGCGAGGCGACCCCGGCGAGATCTTCGACGTGCTTCCCAACCCGGGCGACGTGGAGCTGGTCGCCGCCGCGCCGGCCGAAGACGGAAGCGGCCGAATCGTCTGGGCCGAACAGCGCGAAGGAAACTGGGACCTCTACTCCTCGACGGCCACGCTTGCCGCCGACTCGGTGAAGTGCTCCGCTCCGGAACGACTGACCGAGAAACCGGGCGTCGACAAAACTCCGGCCCTGGCAACCACGCCCGACGGGTCGCTCGCGCTCGTTTGGCAGGGCTGGGAAGACGCCCGATCCAACATCCACTTCCGAGAGTATCGCAACGGCCAATGGCAGGAACCGCTCCGCCTGAGCGACGAAGGGGCCAACAACTGGAACCCGGCGGTCGCCGCCTCGGCCGACGGCTCGGTCGCCGTTGCCTGGTCGCGATGGCAAAACGGCTCGTACGACGTCTGCCTCCGCGTGCGCGACGCCGGCCAATGGGGGCCCGTGCGGCTCGTGGCGGCCACCGAGCGCTTCGAGGCGCATCCCAGCCTGTCGTACGACCAAGAGCGGACCCTCTGGGTCGCCTATGAAGAGGGGCAAGCCGGCTGGGGCATGGACTCGTTCACCGCCGGGCTTCGTCCTATGCGGAACCTTCGGCTCTCTTGCCTCCGCGACCGGCAAGTCGAGGTTCCGCAAGGCGCGGCGGCACTGACACTGCCGGAGGCGTTTCGCGATCGCGGCGAGATGGCCCACCTGGCCACCGACGGCGAGGGAGGGCTGTGGCTCTTTTTTCGCAGCCTCTCCGGGCCCGGCGTGTGGGACGTGTACGGCACGTCGCTCGGAAACGACGGGTGGGCGCGGCCGCAAAAGCTCCCGCAAAGCCCCGGCGGGCAGAACGTGCGCATGGCTGCCGCTTCGGACGCCGAGGGACGGCTGAGGGTCGTCTGGTCCTCCGACCATCGAGTCAATCAGGTGGGCCAGGACAACCACGTCTACGCCTCGTTGATGCCGGCCCGCGATCGGCGCACTGAATCCGTCTTCGCCAAGAAGGCGGAACCGGCCTCCACCGCCGAGGCGATCGCCCCGGAGGCCGAACGCCCCAAGCGGCCGACTTACACGTTTGGCGGTAAGCAGCTCGGGCTCTACTTCGGGGATTTGCACCGTCACACGGAGATGTCGGTCTGCCGCACCGGCGGCGACGGCAGCCTGGAAGACGCCTATCGCTACGCCATCGACGCGGCCGGGCTGGACTTTCTCTGCGTGACCGACCACGTGCAGCACGTCAACATCCTCGACGACTACGACTTCTGGCTCAGCGGCAAAACGGCCGATCTCCACCGCGTGGCCGGGCTCCACCAACCCTTCTACGGCTACGAGCGGAGCCAGCGGTTCCCCTATGGACATCGGAACATCATCGGGCTCAATCGCAACGTGAAGCGCGTTCCCCGCACGGCCGACAATCGCCCCTGGTCGGCCAACCAGGGCTATGAGGGCGAAGAGCGCCTGCCGCCGCCGGAGCTCTGGGCTCGACTGGTCGGCGAGAACGTCATCACGATCCCCCACACCAGCACCAGCCCCGTGATGGGCACCGATTTTGCCCACGCCCCCGCCAAGATGGAACCGTTCGTCGAAATCTATCAGGGGTGCCGCTACACCACGGAGCACGCCGGCGCCCCCGATCCCAGGCAAGAGCGCGACTCAAGTCCCTACGGCGGAAAGGCCCAGCCCGAAGGATATATTTGGAACGCGCTCTCCAAAGGGCACCGCTACGGGTTCCTCGCCAGCAGCGACCACTCCGCCACGCACAACTCGTACACCTGCGTTTGGGCGGAGGACTTTTCCAACGAGTCGATTCTCGAAGCGCTTGCCAAGCGGCAGGGCTATGCTGCCACCGAACGGATCGAGTGCCGCATGCACATGGGCCCGCACATGATGGGAAGCGAGTTCGCCGCCGACGATGTCCCGCCGCTGGAAGTGGACGTGGTTGGAACGGTCGACATCGATCGGATCGACGTCATCAAGGACAACCAGATCGTCTACGTCCGGCAGCCCGACGAGCCGACCCGCCGCGTCAGTTTCCGCTTCCAGGACGTGCGGCCCCAACCCGGCGTCCACTACTACTACGCCCGGGTCATCCAAAAAGACCGCAACATGGCCTGGCTCAGCCCCATTTGGGTCACGGTCGGCGGCGGGCGGTAGCACCAGATTGTCGTAGTCGTCCAGACAGTCTTCCTTTTCGGGCGGGCCTTCTTTGTTGACGAATCCAACCCCGGAATATCCCCGCAAGGAGTGAAAGGAACATCCCATAGGGGTTACCTGGCCGCGATCTTTCGTCAAAACGTGTGTTTTATGACGTGCCGTGCGCATCATTGCAGTCATTGTCAGATTCCTTTATCTTGACAAATGATACACACCAAGTAGAATTGTTCCAGAAAAAGATCCGCATATGGAGGCGATGGATGATCACCTGTCTGGACGTGGGACGCCTGAGATCGCTGATTGAATCGCAAGGTCTTACACAATCGGAACTTATGAAGACGTCCGGTGTCTCTCGCGCGCAGATAAGCCGGCTCCTGGCACGCCCTGAGGCGCGGGTCCGCCAAAGCACGGTGGACCGGCTTGCTCGGGCACTTCGTGTTGATCCAATTGAACTTTCGGTGGGGGGGCCTCTCCCGGCATTCAGGAGCCGAGTGGCCCAAGATCACGGCTTTCTCGACTTCCGAGGAATCGGGATGCCCCGCATCGAGAGGCAGCCGATTGAAGAGGTTTTTGTCGACCTCTTGGTTCGGGAGGAGGTGCGCAATGGCGACGAAACTGACGACGGATGCGGGGAGACTGGAGGTTCTGCGCGCCCGGTGAGGTCGCAACCCCGTCAACGCCAGCCGATCGATGCTACGGAGTGCATCGGCACACACGACCGAGTCATTGTCTTGGGGAATCCAGGGTGTGGCAAGACGACCTTGTTTCGATTTGTCGCCCATTCGTACGCAAGCCGGGATGAGGCTGACCGCAACGTTCCAATTCTCATTCGTTTGCCTGAGTTGTGCCGCGCGATCGAACTTGATGAGCGGGTGGACCCTGTGAAGTTTGTCGCGGCTCACCCAGGCGGTCTCGACGTCGAGCGGTTTTTACGGGAGGAGTTGGCGAGCGACAAGGGCCGCTGTTTGGTGTTGTTCGATGGGCTGGATGAAGTCGGAAGCCAATCGCAGAGGGAACGATTGATCAGGTGCGTGCGGGAGTTCATCGAGCAGTATCCCAGGAATCGGTTTGCGATCACTTCCCGGATTGTGGGCTTTGATTCATCTCCCTGGAGAGGCGACGGCTTTGCCGTCTTTCGCATTCTCGGCTACGGCAAGAAACAACTCAAATCCTTCGCCGAAAAGTGGGCGAAGATCCTTTCGCATGCCGAAAATAGACCTCACCAAGAGATCCTCGATACACTGAAAACCGCGATCTTTGCCAACCCACGTGTTCGGGCTTTGGCTTCGAACCCTTTGATTCTCACAATTCTCGTCCTGCTGAACGAGGCGCGAGGCGGAACGCTCCCACGCCGGCGCGTTGACCTTTACGAAAGGGTTGTCGATGTATTCCTCGACACCTGGGAGAGCAACAAGCGGTCGGTGGACAAGTTCGACGACACGTACAATATCGACCTGGATGCCCGCGAGTTTCGCTGGCTGCTTTCCGACCTGTCCCTGGCCATGCAGAAAGCCGAGCGAACGCTTGCGCAGAGGTGGTGGCTCGCGGAGAGGATGCAAGAATACCTTCAGAACAAGCTCGGGTTCGAGCCTGCGGAGGCCAAGGACGCGTGCGACCGGATCATCCGCTATCTTGCCGAGCGCACCGGGCTTATCGAGGAGCGGGGCCTCGACCTGTTTGGGTTTTCCCACCGGACGGTTCAGGAGTACTTTGCGTCGCTCGGAGTGGTGGACGAAGCAGACGCCTCCTCCTCACGAAGCGTGACCGACTGCCTGCGCGGGTACTACTTCCATCCTCAGTGGGCGGAAGTGGTTCGCCTGGTGGCCGCCCAACTTACGCCTCCGTTGGCGGAGTCGCTTGTTTCAAGTATTCTCGACGATCCGGACCCCGTCGGCCGCTTTCTGCGCCGAGGCCCGTTGTTGGCGCTGAGATGCTTATCCGACGGGACAAGCGTCCCCAATCGTCGCCTGGTTGCCGGTATCCTCGATTCGCTCGTTGATCTGGGCAAATCGCGATGGCTGGGGATCACGTTCGAGGCAATTGACGCGCTGGAGAGCTTCGAAGGTACGAGGTTACGGGAGCAGGCGAATCAAACGGTGGCGGCAATTCTCGATATGGCGAGAAAGGAGCTGAGCGACGAGGATTACGGATGTCTCCACGAAGGGGCACATGTGCAGCAAATGTTCGAATCTGCTCGGGAGCAGATGCCCGATAGCTTCGCATCCGAAGCTGCCCGAGAGGTTGCCGTCGAGGTGGGTGACAGAACTTGCACCGTTGTCGTTTTGAACGGGCAGCTTTTATCCGAAGACCCAGACAAGTGGTATTCGAGTGTTTGCGAGCTTCTGGACGACCCGAATCAGAGTTCACAACTGAAGTTGTCTGTGGTGCGTGAGCTCGGCCGAAAGATTGAAACGGATCGTCGTGGCCGGATGCGGCTTCGTAAGATCCTGTGCTCGAAGGAAGACGACTGCGTACGGGCGGCGTGCGCGTTTGCACTGGCGCGGGCGACAAAGGGGAAGCACAGTACGAAACGCCTTCTGCTTCAAGTTCTCGATCGCGATCATGACCAGCAGGTCAGGCGCGCTTGCGCCGGCGCGTTGAGAGACGCGGCAGCCGAAGACGCGTCGCTTGCGAATCGGCTCATGAGGATTCTGGAGAGCGACGAGTCGGCCGAAGCGCAGTCCGGCGCTGCGAGAGGGTTGGCCAAGGTAGCCCTGTCCCAGCCACTTGCCTTGGAACTCCTGCAGCGGGTTGTCTCCCGTGCAGGCAAGTCCGGGGAGGTGAGGGTCTCTTGCGCCTGGGCTTTGGAGCCGCAACTGGGAAAGGACTCGGCCACTACGAGGCTCTTCAAGGCATGGCTGGACGCGCCGGATTTGCCAAAGCTGCGGCGAATCGCTGCTCAGTCGTTGGCCATGGCCGTCGCGAACGAGAGACTCGCGTGGGACCGCTCAGTGGTCGAGAAAGTCGAGCACATACTGATGAACCTGGAGACTCCTTGTCGGCACGCGTTGGACGGCCTCGGGAAACTCGCCACGGCTCGCGAAATCCACCACGGGCTTCGGATCGAGCATGTGTTGGCTGAATGCCTTCGCTCCCTTGCCGAGCACGTTGAACTGGCGTTCGTTTTCGGGTCGACGGCCCGGAACCGGCAGACGGAAGAGAGCGACATCGATTTGTTGATCATTGGCGACGTCAACCTCAAAGGACTCTCAGGGCCGCTTTGCGAGGCCGAGAGAACGTTGGGGCGGCGCGTCAATCCGGCCATCTATGCGAGGAAAGTGTTTCAAGAGAAGTACCAGGCGGGCGATCCATTCCTCTTGGACGTCTATCGCCGTGAGAAAATCCCCGTTGTCGTTTCGGGGGGAGGGACATCGCAGAAGGAGCTGGACGATGAGCTTAGAGCAATGGTTGCAGAACGGGTGGCTTCGGCGAAATGAGCCTACCCTTGCCGAAATCCAACAGTTGCTGCAGGTCGTGGATCGGGACATCTCGGATGCACAGACGAAGGGGCTCAGCGCCGACGGCTGCTTCCAGCACGCGTACGATGCCGC
>JBDRTC010001205.1:0-5826 GCA_043824335.1 Planctomycetota bacterium
GACTACGGCGGCAAGATGACCGAGAACATCATGACGGGAATCGTCTCCTGCCGCGTGAAGCAGAAACTGGAGTGGGACTCCCAGAACCTCAAGGCCACCAACTGCCCCGAGGCCGACCGGTTCATCCGCAAGGAGTATCGCAAGGGCTGGGAATTGACGTGAACGCAGCTCGCGGGCTCCGCCTGACGGTCCCGAGACCGGGCGTCGAACCCGGAGGAGGTCCAACCGTGCGTGTTCTCGCAAAGCCGACGATGTTTGTACTGGGGGTGTTCCCAAGCGGAGCTTGGGAACAAGTCACGCCCAACTCTACCTCGGTCCCAAGCTCTGCTTGGGACCGCTCTTTGGGACCGCTCTTTGACCAACTTCCGCCTCACCGACTCGTTAGTTCTCCGAGAGCTCGATGATCCACGCCTCACGGGCGGGCAACTCCAGCTTGAGCGAGGAGCCGTCGCTACCGAGCGGCTCGAGGGGCCGGCGGCCCGTCTCGTCGATCCGGTACGCTTGTCCCTGTTTCGGCAGGTCGTAGTAGGCAGGGTCGAGCGCGAGCGAAACGGAAAGCGGTTCGTCGGAAACGCTTGCCAACGCGACGGCCACGTCGCCGTCGGCGGCGCGCCAGGCCCCGGCGATGGCCAGCGGATGCCGTTTCTCGCTGGAGGTTAGGCGGCTTCGTTGTCCCGCGTAGATCGACAGCCGCGAGAAATCCGACGTCACCTCGGGCACGTCGAGCTTGGGTGGACGGAGGAACTCTCCGTAAAGCAGGTACTTCTCCCCGCGACTCCGCACCCGGGCCAGGCGCATCACGTACGCGATCTCTTCGGGTCGCTCGTCGAGAAGGGTGGGAAGGAAGTTGGCCAGCGTCGGCTGCTGGCCCCAGACGAACGCCCGGGCCTGCTCCAGGTAGAACTGCCGCGAATACTTCCGGTCCAGTAACGCCAACGGCTCCTTGGGGGCAAACTGAGCGGGCCAAAGCTCGTCGTAAGGGGGCATGGTCAGGGAGGAGTAGCTTCCGTAGGTGACGGCATACGGATGGTAGACGGCTTGAAAGAACGGGATCACCTCCCACGGGTCGGCTGGCGACGAGTACCGCTCCTTGCTCACCTGAAGCGTAAGCATCACGTCCAGGTAGGGAAGCCACGCCTCTCCACACCCTTCGCCCGAGAGCACAATCGGCCGCTGCCCGTCGCACCGCTTGCGGATGTCGCCTGAAAGCGTGCGGAAACCTTCCGTCCAGGAGTTTCCGCCCCCGAGCGGATGCCCGTGGTCGGGATCGTAACAGGGCACCTGGCTGCACGCCTGGTCCATGTAGATCCCGTCGACGCCCAGGTCATCAAACGCCTGCTCCGCAAGTCCGGCGTACTTTTCTCTCCAGAAGGGCGTTGCCAGGCACATCGACGCGAGGGCCTGTTGGGTGAAGATGTTGTAGACCTCGGGGCGGACTTTGCCGTCCTCGCCTTTCGTGGCGAATCGCTCGGCCCCTTCTTCGGTCCAGCTTCGGGTAGACATGCCCCAGGCCCGCTGGTTCATGTAAACGAGCATCCGCAGGCCGTCGTCGTGGGCACGTGCCACGGCCCGCTCGAACGCCTCGGTCCCTTCGCGCGGAGGAAGGTACTCGGGGAAGCCGATGTCGTAGGGGCAGCCGTGCCACCAGTGCCAGAACACCCGCACCGGAAGCCCGAGCCGCTCTTGAAGCACGGCCGCCGGTGGAAGCACGTTCTCGGAGCGGCCGCGATTCCAAACCCAGGCCCCGGTCGCGAGGACCCAATCGGGCACGAGGCCTTTTTGGAGCCGGCTTTCTTCGGCCCAGGGTTGTTGGGTTCCCCAGGCGCGGTAGCGTTCGGCCGCAGTCACCCAGTCGCCTTGAAAGGTCCCCAGCAGCACGCGGTAGGGAATTGCGTATCGACTCTCGCCGGTTGCCTGGTTCTCGGGATAGTGGACCGTTTCAAAATGGACCCGTCCGCCCGTGGTCCCCCAGAGGGCAAACGTCTTCCTCAGCGCGGCCGTGTCGTCGCACGCGGCGTAGAAACCTTGCCCGCCGTCCTGGTAGTAAGCCACGCACTGCATGGAGAGCCTGCCCGGGTAGTCCCAGGAAAGGCGTCGTCCTCGTCCATCCGCGCCCGAGAGCAGGCCTCGCGGCTCGGCCGTCTGCTGCCCCAGCCAGGCCGGGACGGCAAGCCGCTCGTTTTCCTGGCGTGCAAGCCCGAGCACGCGCGGAAAATGAATCTGACGCACCGCCAGCCCGGCCGGTTTCGCCACGGCGATCTCCCATCGGCTCATGGACGTGTCGGCTTCCAGCCGCGCCGTGACCTCGACCTGGCACTCCGAAGCGCCCGGCAGATCGAACCCGCTCCAGGTCAACCGCAGCGCCTGGCCCGGCGGAAGGATCTCCCCTCGAAACGCGGTCGCTCGCTCCGGCGTCAACGCGGCCCGTTGGCCATCCAGGAGCACGTCAAGCTGCCAGAGCCCGGCGAGGTCCGGACCGTCGTCGACGTGGTCGTGACTGGCGGCGAGGTCCACCAGTTCCACCAGCGTTCCATCTTCCCGATCAACACCGATGCGGAGCAAACCATTCTGTATCGCCATCGCGGCGTGATTGGGGCCCTTCGCGAGTTCCGCCGAAACGCTCGGGCCACTGCTCAAGAGAAAAGCGACCAGGCAAACCACCGGGATCGCCCGTCGTGGAAACAACGTTGGGGATCTCATGTCGTTTCTCCTTGGAAATTGGAAAAAAGGGATGGTGCCGGGAAACTTCCTGCTGCTCAACCCGAGGCTTTGTCGGAGAACCCTGTCCCCGGGTGGCATGGCGTCGCTTGCGTCGCCATGTTTCCGGGCACATGCCCACGCTTCGCGAGGGCATGCCACCCTGGCCGCAAAAGATTCGGCAGTACAACTGCCGAACCAACCGAACTTTGAATTCGCGGAGGCGTTCATCTACCTGCCGGATCCACCCGGCGCGGCAAGGGCGCGCACGTCCTCGTCCGTTAGCGCGCGGTTGTAGATGCGGAGGTCTTTGAGCTTGCCGTTGAAGTAGTCGTGCTCGCCGAAGCCGATTCGGAGCGGCTTGGCGTTAGTCAGGTCGTAGTCTTTCGAGTTGAATGCCGACGACGTGGTTACACATTCTCCGTCCACGTAGAGTTTGAGGCGGCCGCCTGTCTTGACGGCGGCGATGTGCCGCCAGCCGGGCGGCAGGGCGCGGTCGTGGGTGACGCACTTGCCGGCCTCCAGCGACCAGACGTGCCCACCCGGCAGAGTGCCCGCGAACAGCTTGCCGTCGTAGACGGCCATCGACCAGACGCGGCGGTACTTCACGTCGGGCGTGTCGTCGAGCCGGCCGGTCGAGGTCCAGCCGCCAGCGCCGTCATATCGGTAGACCGCGCCCAGCGGGAGCGTGCCGGCGTAGAGCTTTCCGTTGTAGACGGCCATCCCCATCACCTCTTTCTCCTCGCCGAGCCGGCCGCAGTGGGTCCACGCCTGCGGCCCTTCGTAGCGAAAGACGGAGCCGGTCGGCCAGGTGCCCACGTGAATTTTTCCCTCGAGGACGGCCAGTGAGTAAACCTGTGTGGTGTCGGGCACGGGTCCGAGCCGGGTCCAGCTCGTCCCGCCCTCGTAGCGGAAGAATCCTCCGCCGTCGTAGCTCAGCCCGTAGAGGTCGCCGTTGTACACGGCCACATGGACCACGCGCAAGCCGGGGCAGCCGCAGGAGGTCCACTTGGTGCCGCCGTCGTAGCGGTAGAGTCCGCGTGTGCGGGGCATGTCGCGCCACGCGCCGGTCGTGCCCGTGCCGGCGTACAGCACGCCATGGAAGACGACCAGCCCGCTCACACTCACGACGTCGCCCAGTTTGCCGCAGTCGGTCCATTGGGTCCCGCCCTCGTAGCGATAGACCTTTCCGCCCGGGTTGGTGTTCGACGAGAGTGGCAGCGCGGACCCGCCGCCGCTGTAGTGCTCGACGCCGGCGTAGAGTTTTCCCTGGTAGACGGCCAGCGCGGTCACGGCGTTACAGATATCCGGGCTGCCGCAGTCGACCCACCCGGCGGGCGCTTGATACCGGTAGACGTGCCCGGCCTCGCCTTCGCCCGGCTCCCAGGTGGCGGCGTAAAGGTCGCCCTCGTGGACGGCGAGCGCTTTAACGTAAAAATTGTTCCCCGGCCGGCCGCGGTCGGTCCAGTCCGGATCGATCCGGCCGGCGTCGATGCCGAAGAGCAGGTTCCGCCAGTTCGACTGGGCGGAGGTCACCCCGGCGTAGTTCATGATGCTCAAGTTGAAGCCGGTGCGAGTGGCCGGATCGTATTTGCTGAGCAGGTCGCCGAGCACGTCGTCCAGCTCCGATTCGGTGTGGACCCAAACGGCGACGGAAAAATCGGCAGAGCCCAGCCGGAGCGATTCCGAATCGGGCACCTCGATGTAGTTGTCGATGCCGTCAAACCTTGCGCCGTCATCGCCGGTAAAGTCCACGCCGTGGTTAACGCCGTGGTTTTCGCGCGGCGAGCTGTCGCGGCAGTCACCCGCCAGTTCCCAGTGGCCAATCAGGCCTGCCCCCGGCTCAGCCAAGCACGCACCAGTGAGGATTAACGTCCACAGCATCATGGTAGATTCTCCGCAAGCCAGGGCGTTGAGGAAGTTGAGCCCAGTAGACAGTCTGTGCTTCCGCCGTGGGGAAGTCAAGACGCGCGTGCGCGCAAGAAACGCGGACGTTCGGTGCTTTCCCGGGAACCCGGCGTCGGATATGCTGGGGGCATCTCGCCTGATCCGGCGAGCCGCGGGGACAGTGCATGCGTCGACCTTATATCGGAGATCCACCATGATTTTGCGCCGTTTTTTTTCCAAGGGCGTTTCTGCCGTCGTTCGAGGAACGTTGTTGCCCTGTCTGCTGTTTGGTTTTTCGGCGGTGGGCATGGCCGAGAACGATCTTCTCTCGGTGATCCCCAAGCCGATGCGCGTGCGGACCGGAAAAGGGACTTTCACCCTGACGCCCGAAACCAAAGTCCTGGTCGACCAGGGTTCCACGGAGGTCGGCAAGATCGGCCGCCGGTTGGCTCAGGAGTTGGCCCGCGCGACCGGATACGACGTGGCGGTGGAAGAGTCCGAGGGCGAGGAGACGTCCGGCGGCACGATTCTTCTGGGGCTTCTCGCGACCGACGACGGCCAGGAATCGCTGGGCGAAGAGGGTTATCGTCTGACGGTCACCCCGGAGCGGATCGTCATCCGTGCGGCCAAGCCTGCCGGGGTGTTTTATGGGGTCCAGACACTGCGTCAGCTCCTGCCGCCGGAAATCGAGAGCGGCAAGCCGTCCCCCTCCGTGGCTTGGACGATCCCAGCCGTCGAGATCGAGGACAAACCGCGTTTCGCCTGGCGGGGCATGCACCTCGACGTCGCCCGGCATTTCTTTGATAAGGAGTTCGTCAAGCGATACATCGATTTTTTGGCTTCCCACAAGATCAACGTGTTCCACCTTTACCTCACCGACGACCAGGGCTGGCGGATCGAGATCAAGCGGTATCCCAAGCTGACCGAGGTTGGGGCCTGGCGCGAAGGAACCGTGATGCACCAAAGGGGCGGCCCGCCCGACAATCGGCGATACGGCGGCTACTACACCCAGGACGACGTCCGCGAGATCGTCCGGTACGCCCGGGAGCGATTCGTGACAGTAGTGCCCGGGATCAGCATGCCGGGACACAGCCAAGCGGCCTTGACAGCCTATCCCGAGCTGTCGAGCACGGGCGGCCCTTTTCAAGTGTGGACCGGGTGGGGCATTTCCAAGGAGGTCATGGACCCGGGCAAAGAGGAGGTTTTTGAGTTCGTCGAGGGCGTTCTTGAGGAGGTGATCGG
>JBDRTC010001206.1:0-7558 GCA_043824335.1 Planctomycetota bacterium
CGCCTTGCCCACCCGGTCCCGGTTAGTGATTGCCATTGGTCAAGTCCTTATTCAAACATTCTGGTTTGGGTATCGGCTGGCTTCGTCCTTTCAGCCAACGCCAACTTGGTCAGTTCCGACCAAGCGATGACCAAACCGTTATACGCCAGGGCTTCCTCAGCCCATTTTTTTCGCTCACAAATCGTGTAGAGGCGGTATGCCAGGTCGCGTGCGATCTCCCCAATTCCTCCCAGTTGATGAAGCAACGCCGCCGCCCCGGATTCCCCTTTCTGGTCGACGGTTCGGATAAGGTGCTGAGTCACCTCCCAGACGGTGAGCCTCTTGTCAGTCGCCGGATTCCAACTATCAGGTAACTCATCTCGCTTGAGCAGTTGTACCTTCCCACCGCGAGCCTTAATGACCCCCGCCTCAACCAGACCGTTGACTGCCGTGTTTTTTGCCTTGCTAAGGGTCTCAGCAACGCCGAACGGTCCTTCTTCCATGCCGTACTGTTCAAACCACGCCAGCGCCCAGCGGGTGTCGCCGTCGAAGTCGCCTTCCTGCTCGGCCAGCACTTCGTCGAGCGACTGGTTGATGAGTCCCAGCGCGGTGCGGACGGTCATAGGGGAACCATCGGTCTCCATGACCTTTGAATAACGCGTGAACACCGCCATGCCGGGGCCAATGGATGCCTGGGCCAAGTCCACCGGAGCGATATTGCTGTGCTGGAGGTCTTTGAGTGCTTCGGGAAGTTCCCGTCGCAAAGCGGTGATAAACTCCCTCCGAGTTGCAAGCGGAGCGTCAGCGGGGCGTGGGCGACAGACCAAGATTATTGAAGATGCCAGTGCATTCATTCCAGAACTCATCATCCGTGACCCCATTTCCGTTCGCATTGGCCAGGTACCGTGAATTAAGAAACCTGCATGAATCAGAGCCTCCAACATCGTCTGCCATCCGGTTGACGATACCATGCTTTCAGTGAGACCCTCGTCTTCCTCATCGGCCTCGTCTTCTTCTGTCTGCTTGAACGCATAAAACACAGTCAGAGGATAGTAAGGATTCTCCGTTCTTTGTAAGTGCCCGAAGACTTTGTACAGGCCGCCCTCGAAGAATGATCGGGCGAGTTCACGATCCCCATTGTGGCGATAGGGCGTAGCAACCAGTTCCTGAGCCTTCGGAGTCAGTACTGTAGAAAACAGGGATGGGAAAACTGAACCGAGGCTGTGTCTAAGCCAAATGTAGAAGAAGTCGCTCAAGTCAGCGTAATCAATGTTATTGTAGTAAGGTGGATCGGTTGAGATCATTGGAGGGCTGATATCGCATGTAGCTGCACATGCGTCTATCTGGCGAACAACACCAGTTGGGGATGTGGGTACTCTCTCTGGGACTTTCCACACCCAATCAACACACGCCATCCAGTTTCCGGTCGAGTTGCTGAATGGGTTGCTTTCTGCGTAATCCCAAATCATCGGAATGGCCTGACGACCAAATGTATTACGCATTTTCTCACCGGAAGTGTGCCACGAACACACCGCTGATCCGTAATCAGCGGCCTTGTCTATGGCAAATGCTAGATAGGTGGCAATAGCGTCCGCATAGGCTTCAGTACCTGATCCACCTTCATCTAACCGCTTTTCATCCAACGGCACGCCTCCGCTCTGGGAGTCGCATAGGATATGACCACGTACCTCCTTAACCAATTCACAGAATGTCGTCAGTGCATGAAGCTGTCTAGGTGTGAAGAGGTCACTAAACCGATTCAGTCCGTACAAAGGTGGCCGCAAGGCGAAGGGGTTGTAGGCTAGTTCTGCATCAGGTGCGAGAGCCCATGCTGCGTCATTAACGACTTGAACATGCTCTTTGATTGGCGGCAAGTAAACCCGTCCCTTCCTTCCCTCCGCAACAATTGCCATGAGCCGTGATCCCATGCGTCCTACTTTACCTTCAGTCCGAATGTAGTCAAGCGGGATCGGCACTCCTGATAGAATGCACCTGCCGCCTTTGCGGCCAATCGTCGGAGGTTCGGGCTCACCTCGATCATGAGAAACATAGACATCGAATATGTAAGAGTTCGTGGATTTGTCGATGTGAGCAACGATCCAGATCTTGCGGCCCGGTTTCTTTGCTAACCAGAATGACTTGACGAGTGGAACATGCGTGCCGCTACATGCTGGATTCGGGCTCGCAACTGTCCTCGCCCATAGCCAAGCAATGACCGTCAACTCCTCTCCGACATACTCCTGGAGGTCCGGTCGGTCTTTGGCTGTTTCCTTAGTGATCTTGACCTTCGGGTACAGGTGGCCAATTCGCTTTGTTGCCTCATCACGCATCCATTCGCCATAATAGCGAATGTCTTCCGCTAGTCCCTGCCCGCCGTGCCAGACTGTGGCGGCCTTCTCCTCTGTCGACTTCTTCTGCCTACTGATATTCACCGGCGGCAGCCCGGCAAACTTAGGCGGTATCTCAATGAGCGTCTTCGTGATGAGCACCGGCACCGGGTTCAGGTCGCTGGCATACGCCCGCAGCCCCAACCGTTGCGCCTCCAGCGGTATCGACCCGCCACCGCAGAACGGATCGAGCACCGGCGGGGCATGCTCGGCCAGGAATACGTTGACCTGCTGCGGCTTCGCGAGTAGTTGGCGAATGTCGAAGACCGGGACTTTGATGATCGCGGCTTTGCCGCCCTGGCCGCCCTCACCCCGACCCTCTCCCGGAGGGAGAGGGGGATTTAGTGTGAGGACATCATCCTTCTTGAAGACGCCTTCTTCGATCTTCTGGGTGGCTACACAGCGGGCGATTTCGGCGCGGGCACGGTTGATCACCCGTGGATTGTTCGAGTTCTTCCATTGCACGAGTTCTTCGATCAAGTTGAACAACTCCGCCCGCTTGCTCGCCGCCAGGTCCTCATCGCCGCCGAACATCGGGTCGCTATCGGGATCGTCCACCAGCGAGGCGAACAGCACCGCCCGGCACGCCGCCAGCGGCCGCCGCGCCCACCACAGGTGCAGGGTGCTGGGGTGCCCATGCCTGATCGACTTTTCCCTAGCGGATGCTTTGTTGATGGCTTCAAGCGGCAAAGCCACCTCGATCAGCTTCTTGCGATATGCCACGGGTGGTTCCGTTTTCTTGCTCATGGTCGTTTACGCCTTACGAGGGGTCCTCGCTTCGTCCCAGCAACTCTTGGCAGTTGTAATTCACACTCGTCACCCCAAAATCCGGCTCCCGTTGGAACGGTCGCCGGACATACCTCGGAATGGCCGTGTCGCCGTCAATCTCGACAATCGCCAGGATGAAGTCATCCGGCTTGTTTAACGCCGTCAGGATTTCATTGTTCGTGACGGTCACTGTCCTGGCACCGGCAATGCGTCCCTTGACCTCAATGAACCTGAGCAGTCCAGTGTTGGGAATGGACGATTCCACATCATACCCGAGCTTCTGGGCACCGACATCTGTCGGCTCGAACCCCAACCGCCGCTCTGTGTCCATCACAGCAGCCACAGCCAGCTTCTCAGAACGCTCCGTCTCTCTGGCGTGTTCCGGGGGCGTGGGAGGGGCATCGCCCCGTAGCTGCGCCAAGAGCCCCAACGGAACCACCATCGCGGCTCCCATGACTACGGGCGGAAGCGGTGAGACTTGGCGTTCCTGATTGAGTTCCGCCAATCGTTTCTGTAACCGGGCAGCAAGTTCGTCAGCCCGCCGACGGGCCAATCCGGAGTTGAGCCGGGCATTTGCTCTGCCCGCCAACTCCTGCTCCTTCAATTGGACGGCCCGGTGGTCCCAATAGTTTATTTCCTTGGTGAGCCGCTCTTGGACTGCGGCTTTCGTTTTGTCAATCAGCGATTCTTTGCGGCGGCGCAGTTCTTCCAGATGGGAAGGAACGAGGTGTTGGGCGGCGTACTCAAGGACTTTGGACTCCAATTCGTCACGCAGCCAGGTCGGTTCGGGCAGTTGAGGTACCAGGGGTAGTTCTTCCTCGTTTAGCGGTCGGTAGTTGAGGTAGGGTGCATAGCCAGCCGGCGTCGTATTTCCTTCGCTGTCGATTTCAACGAACTGCATCTGCCTGGAAATGATGCGGCGGGTTCCCGACCGGTCAGTTCGGGCGTCTTGAATGCCATGTTCCAAATAGACCAAGGCCCGCACCTGCTCACCCATATCAGTTTCATCCACGAGGACAGCACCACGCTTCAGAAGGTCACGGTTCCGTTCAATAACCAAGTCAATGGTGGCTTCCAGCAGGGGATGTCCAGGACAGATGAATGCAGCCAGCGGCTTGCCGGGAACACTGATGAGCGACTTCTCGAAGGTTGTGCGCTCGTACCGTGTCATGACCGGATCACCGCGTCCGATGGCTCGGTCGCGGGTGCGAATTACGGACGGAACGTTCGTGATTTCATATCGCTTGGGTTCTCGCTCACGAATACTGCCGCCGAGGAGCCTAAACGCTTCCAGGAAGAACGACGCAATGAAGTGTGGCTGAAGCCGCCGTGCCTCAGCGCGTTCCATGTCTTCACGGATAGCACGGACGCGGCTAACATCCATTGAGTCACAAGACAGTGCGCGGTCTTCGATCAGTTCCCGCAAATGCTCATGATCGAAAGTTTGCTCAACCACCTGGGTCAACCGGGCACGAACTTCGGGCTGGTCGCCGTAACGGATCGCCTCCATGAGCAGTTCGCGCAGGGGGCGATTATCGAAGCTGAGCCGTCCGAGGATGTCGAAGACCTGCCCGCCAAGTGCCCGGCGTTCCTCGTCCAGCTTCTCCAGCAGCCGGTGGTAGACCTCGCCCTCCCGTGTATCCTTCGCCACCAGGTTCCACAGGTGGCACACTTCTGTTTGCCCGATGCGGTGGATACGACCGAACCGCTGTTCCAGCCGGTTGGGATTCCAGGGCAAGTCGTAATTCACCATCAAGTGACCGCGCTGGAGGTTGATACCTTCGCTGGCGGCATCCGTGGCGACAAGGATTTCAACGTTTTTGTCCTGGGTAAAGCCGTCCTGGGCTTTGCGCCGGTCTTCCCGCCCCAGGCTGCCGTGAATGGTGACGAGGGCTTCGGGACGCCCGAGGAGAGATCGGATACGATCAGCCAAATAGGTCAGGGTGTCACGGTGTTCGGTGAAGACGATCAGCTTGCGACGATGACCGTGGGCGTCAAACATCTCGGAGTTGTCTTGCAGCAACTTGGAGAGTTCGTCCCATTTCTTGTCAGTGCCGGAATTCCGGACCTTGTAGGCAAGACTCTCTAGTCGCTTGAGTATTCCGATTTCGGCCTGGAGTTCCGCTATTGTCCTCGCTGCCGAGGCTAGATCGACAACCGTTTCCTCGACTTCTTCCACCTCAGCATCCGGGGCATCCTCCAATTCGTCCAGGTCTTCTGATGTGTACGTCGGTAGGCTAGCGTTCAGGTCCACACGGACCTCGCCACCACGCTTCAAGATTTGTTCCTCGCGGAGGCGTTTCTCCAAACGCTCCCGGCGACGACGCAACGACTGACAGATTGCCTCCGGTGAAGAGGCGAGTCGGCGTTGCAGGATCGTAAGAGCGAAGCCGACCGTCCCCTTGCGACCTTCGTTCTCCAACGCCTCAGCACGGTTGAACTCTTCACGGACGTAGTCGGTGACTTGTCTGTAGAGGTCCGCCTCGGCATCGGACAGGTCATAGCTCACTGTGTACGCGATCCGTTCCGGAAACAGAGGTGTTCCGTCGAACTTGAGCAGATTCTCCTTGACTAACCGCCGCATCAGGTCGGATGCATCCACGCTATGGACACCATCGCGGAACTTCCCTTCAAATCGGTCGCCATCCAGCAATGCCATGAAAAGCTGGAAATCCTCTTCCTTGCCGTTGTGCGGCGTTGCCGTCATGAGCAAGAAGTGCCGGGTGAGCCCCGACAGGAGTTGACCAAGCTTGTACCTCTTCGTCGGCTTGACCTCGCCCGAAAAGAACGAAGCGGACATCTTGTGAGCTTCGTCACAGACGATCAGATCCCAGTCCGTCTGCTTGAGTTTCTCTTGAAGATCCTCATCCCGACTCAGTTTGTCGAGACGACAGATGACCAGCGAGTTTTCCAGAAGCCAGTTCCCGGTTCGCGCGGATTCGAGCTTGTCGTTGGTCATGATCTCGAATGGCAGATGGAACCGGCGCTCCATTTCGTCTTGCCATTGTTCGGCAAGATTGCCGGGACAGACAATCATGCACCGTTGAAGATCACCACGAACCGAGAGTTCTTTGGTGAGCAGCCCCGCCATGATCGTCTTGCCCGATCCGGGATCATCCGCCAGAAGAAACCGGAGCGGCTGCCGGGGGAGCATCTCTTGGTAAACCGCCGTTATCTGGTGCGGGAGGGGATCGACCAGGGAGGAATGGACGGCAAGTAGAGGGTCGAAGAGGTAAGCGAGCCCGATTCGCCGCGCCTCGGAAACCAGACGGAACCTTCCTCCGTCACCGTCGAAGCTCCAGGGGCGACCTATGGTGACTACCTCCAGGGTAAGCTCACGGTCACGGTAAAGGAGTTCGTTGCTTAGCCGACCAACGGAGTCCTTGTAGGTAAGCTCGACAGCGACGGTGCCGATCCATTTTACGTCCACCACCGTCACCATCCCATCGGGCAGCACACCCTTGACCGAAGCACCACGCGTCAGATCTTCCAGTCGAGACACAGCTTCGCCCCCAGTGCGAGGTTGTTCTTGGCTTGCCGGTACACTGCACCGTTCTTTCTGGCAGCGTGCCCCTAGTGGCCCTCGCAATCGGCCGGGAAAGCGCCGAAGGCCGCCTCAGTTGGCTTCCAATGTGGCTAATGCCAATCGCAGCGGTTCAGTTTACCGGCCCCGCGGGGCCCCCACAATCGCCCGGAGCCCCCCTGGCGGGCCATCCGGTGGCAGGAAAGGCGGTGGGGTTGCGTGGAGGTAGATGCGAAGGAACGAATAACCGTCACGGTGAGCACGCCGCAATCCGGCTGAATGACGGCGACAATCGCCACCCGCCGCAACGGCGCTGGACTTGGAGCAGCCCCAGCCCCCACACGACTTGTAAGAGTCTGCCGTCCACAACCCCCGGTTTTGAGCAAGCTGAAACTGACCGCTGTGGCTCGGCAATCGGCCAATTCTTACATTTCAGGCGTTGCCGTGAACTCGGGGATGCCCGGGAGCTTCCGCGGGGGGAGCGGCTACGGAATGGCGGGGTGCCGGCTAGAAAAAACGCCGCGCGGCGGTAATCACACCCACACCGCGCGACGCCACTCCAGTTTCGGTGCGCATGAAAGGGGATTTCAACGCACCGGGTTCCAGGATAGTCCAGGGGATAGAGCGAAGCAACGGTCAAAGACACCCCAGCCGCCGGACGTGCCCCAGGATTACGATTTGGCACTCGGACGGGCTTCCGGTTCTCTGACGCGAGCGACCATCAAAAGCGATTCTGGGGCGTCTGGCGGGATGCGAAGATGGGTAGGGTGCTCTCCCAAAAGCATCCAGAGGGACCACGAGGCGTTACGTGCCCTGGTCGGCGATATTGGGCTGATTGCCTACGATGAGCTGGGCAGAGCGTTCTATTGGTATTCTGACCGCCGCAGGCAGGTGTTCTCCC
>JBDRTC010001207.1:0-6968 GCA_043824335.1 Planctomycetota bacterium
GCCATGGGCACCTCGAACTTGACGATCGCCTCCAAGACCTCCTCCAGCGACGCGGCCGTTTTGACATCGTCCGCCGCGGGCGGCGGGGGCGGCGACGGACCGGGCGAGAAAAACAGCCCGAGGCCAATGACCGCTGCCAGCGCGACAACGGCCAGCCCGATCCAGCCCCACGTCGGCATGCCCGACGGAGTGTGGCCCGGAGAGGCGGGGCTGCCGCCGGCCGCGGGAGAAGTGGCGGCCGGTCGCGCAGGGATAGCTTTACCCGAACCCGATCCCGGCAGCCGTTTCGCTTGTTCCCTGCCCTGCGACTCCTCGGGGCCGGGGATTTGGAGCATCACGCCGCAGCCCGGGCACTTGCCGCGCGTCTGGGCGAGTTGGTCTTCTCGCCCGAACGCGTAGCCGCACATCGGACATGCACCGCGACTGGCCATGTGTGACCCCACCGCTTTTTCGGAGTAGTAGGCACACGCCGTGTGCCGTAACGGGCAGACGGCACACGGCGTGTGCCTGCTACCCGCTTGCACTTGCAGTTTACCCCACGCCGCCGGATCGGGACAGCGCGTGCCGGTGGCCGACGGATGACGCAAACCGCCGGTTATGGCTTTTTCCTCCTTTTGCTCTGCCTCTTTCGGTCCTTTTCCGTTCTCTGTCGTCTCCACTTCTCTCTCTTTCGGGCCGCTGCCTTTGCCCGCTTGCCGGAGGGGTTTCGCGATAAGCGACTCCTGGCAAACCATCCGAGGATTGCGCCAATGCCGGCCCCGCCGGGAAGCGCCCTGACGCCCGCGATCAACAGCGTGATGCTCGTGAGCGGCACAACGAACAAGAGCAGGATCAACCCGAACGTATGGCCTCTTTCCGGCACGGTTGCGTGCAGGATCAGATAGACCATGTAGGCCACGTAGTAGCCCAGGAAAAGGTAGCCCTCCCAGCGGTCGATCCGGTGCTGAGTGAAGAAGATCGGCAAGCACGCCACGGCGACGGCGATCATCACGGGGATATCCAGCAAGAGGGCGTCCCTGGGGACCGCGATCCCCTCGGGCGCCACCATGCTCGAGAACCCCAAGACCGCCAGGATGTTGAGGATGTTGCTCCCGACCACGTTCCCCACGGCGATCTCGCTCTGGCCCCGCAACGTGGCCAGAATCGAGGTGACGATCTCCGGCAGGCTGGTTCCCACGGCGACGATCGTCAGCCCGATCATCAGCTCGCTGATCTGAAGAAGCCGGGCGATCGCCACCGACCCGTTGACTAGCCACTTGGACCCAAGCACCAACAGGACCAGGCCGCCGATGACCAGCCCGGACAGAACGGCAACGTTCCACGCCGCATGTCTCTGACCGACCCCGGCGCGGGTCTCGATCGCCCCCTCGAACTCGCCCTGGAACCGGGCGCTCTCCCGGCGGCTTTGCCAAACGGTCCAGCTCATGTAGCCGGCCAGTCCGGCAAAGAGCACCAGGCCGTCGAGCCGCCCGAGCACTCCGTCGAGCCCGAAGAGCAACAGCAACACGGAGGAGGCGATCATCAACGGCACTTCCAACCGCACCAGCCGGGCGGACACAACGACCGGAAGCACGACGGCCGTCAGTCCCAGCACGACCAGCACGTTGAAGATGCAGCTCCCCACCACGTTCCCGATGGCCAGGTCCGTCTGCCCAGCAAAGCTCGATTGAAGCACGACGGCCAGCTCGGGAGCGCTGGTGCCGAACGCCACGACCGTCAGGCCGATCACCAGCGGCGAAACGCGGAACGCGGTGGCCAGGCCCGACGCCCCGCGAACCAGCATCTCGCCGCCGACCAGGAGCACACCCAGGCCGACGACGATCAACAACGCGGGCAAGAGATAGTCGGCCAAGATTCCGTCCTTTTGAAGCCTTGATTTGGAGGGGCAGACTGTTAGGCTGTTAGACTATTAGGCTGTGTCGGAAAACCCTGTGTCCGGGTGGCATGGCGTCGCTTGCGTCGCCATGTTTCCGCCCCACATGCCCACGCTTCGCGAGGGCATGCCACCCTGCCAGTAACAAGTGAACCAGTTTTCCGACAAAGCCTAACCGTCTAACAGCCTACCCCGAGCCGGATGAAGTTTAGCCCCCGCGGCCCCGTTGGGGAATACCGCTTCAAGTGAGGTGACGCCAGTCATGAGCATCGCGCGAACCACGCTTCACGTGTCGGCTTTCCTGCTGGTCTTTTCATCGGTGTGCGCGGGGGCTGATACGGCCGGCCCGGAGATTCTCCCAAGCGGTCTCACGCCGGAGGAGGTTGAAGACCGCAGGTATCTCGACTACGCCCGGGAGTGTATCGAGTTGCTCATCAGCCACGGCACGGATCGGTACGGCGACGTTCACTCGCCGCTCTTGATGAACATCCTCGACGTGCGCACGCGAACCTGTCCGGAGGACCCGCTCGCCTTGGACGAGGCGTTTCGCGTGACCCGGCGTGGGCGGCGGGGCCCGGCCGGCGGCAACCTCTACATGGACCAGCCCACCCTCCGCGCGATGTTTGCCCTCTCGCGCGCCACCGGCGATCCCCGGTGCGCCTCGTTCGCCCGAGATTGCCTGAATTACAACATGGAAAGACTCGTCGACGAGAAGGGCTTCTTCTGGTGGGGATGGCACCGGCACTACGACGCCTATCGCGACCTGATGACGGGCCACAGCGGCAACCCGCACGAGATCCACGTCCAGGAGATCATCTGGCCGGAGCTTTGGAGCGTGAATCCGGAGGCGGTCACGCGCCAGATCGAGGCCATCTGGGAGTGGCACATCATCGACAAGACCACCGGCGAGTGCAACCGCCACGGCGACGGCCAGCGCGGCTGCGACTTCGCCATGAGCGGCGGCGAAATGCTCTACGCCTTCACGTTCCTCCACACCAAGACGGGCGACCGGAAATGGCTCGATCGGGCGCTATTGGTGGCCAACTACTATTGGAACTCGCGCCACCCGGAAACGAACCTCATCCCCAATCGCCCCAACGCCGGCCGGGACCGGTTCGACGGCTCCCACTTCGACACGTCGATCACCGGCTTCCTCTGCCGCTCCCTGCTTAGGGCTTTCGAGCTCAGCGGCCAGCCCCTCTTTCGCGATCAGGCGGTCGCCTATCTGAAGGCGTACGATCACTATGGGTACGACACCGAGGCGAAGCAGTTCTGGGGCAGCCTCAAGCTGGACGGCACGCCGGTCCCCGGTCCGCGGGTCGCCAGCGGTTATGCCCAGTACGAGCCGCGAGGCCACGTCGACATGTGGGAGCCCTACGTGGCGGGCTACGAGAACCCGATCTACACGGCGCAGGTGTACGCCTTCGCCTACCAGCAGACCAAAGACAACGAGCTGCTCGAAGCGGCCCGGCGTTGGGCCGAATGCATCCGGCGAGTCTTCCCGCCGCGAAGCTGCGCCGATAACACCTGGTACGGCCCGTACGCCAAAGACTGGGCCCCGCACGGCACGTATGCCGGGCTCTACGGCCGGACGATCTCTTTCCTGCTCCACATGCACCGCCTCACCGGCGAGGATGAATACCGGCAGTTCGCCCGCGAAGTGGCCCGGGAGGCCGTCTCCAAGCTCTATTACCAGGGCCTTTTCCGCGGCCACCCCGCGAAGCCCTATTACGAATCGGTCGACGGCGTCGGCTACCTGCTCCACGCGCTCGTGCAGCTTGACCAGTCGGTGGAGGGCCGTGGGGACGGGAATGTCTCAATGTTGAACTGGTAGCGGCCGATCGGAGGGAAAAGGTCTCTGAGGGAATCCGCCCAATCATGCCGAGGGACAGTAGCATGCTCACCATCGACGGCTCCTCCGGCGAAGGCGGGGGGCAAATCCTGAGGACCTCGCTGGCGTTGGCGCTGGTCACCGGGAAGCCCTTCCGGATGGAGCGGATCCGGGCGCAGCGGCCCAAGCCGGGGCTTGCGCGGCAGCATCTCACGGCGGTTCGGGCGACGGCCGAGGTGGGGCAGGCGGAGGTGGAAGGGGCGGAGTTGGGGGCACGCGAGCTGGTGTTCGTGCCCGGGGAAGTTCGGCCGGGTGAGTACCGGTTCGACGTCGGAAGCGCCGGGAGCACCACGCTGGTGCTCCAAACGGTGCTCCCCGCCCTGATGATCGCCGGGGGGCCCTCGCAACTGTGGCTGGAAGGGGGGACGCACAACATCTACGCCCCGCCGGTCGACTTTCTCGAAAAGGCGTTCCTGCCGATCCTCGCCCGCATGGGGCCCAAGGTCGAGGTGACCATCGAGCGGCCCGGGTTCTATCCGGCGGGCGGGGGCCGTATCCGGGTCGGCATCCAGCCCGAGCCGCGGTTGCGACGAATCGAACTCACTGAACGGGGCAGAACCCTTCGCCGGGCGGCCTGTGGGGTCGTCTCGCGATTGCCGCTTCACATTGCCGAGCGGGAGGTCGACGTGGTCCGACGCCGGATGTCCTGGCCCGCCGAGTGCGTTTCGACTCGCCAGGTCGAGTCCTCCGGCCCGGGGAACGTGGTCACGATCGAGATCCAGAGCGAGCACGTCACCGAGGTGTTCACCGGATTTGGCAAGCTGGGCGTGCCGGCCGAGAAGGTGGCGGCCGGGGCGGTCCGCGAGGCTCGGCGGTATCTCAAGGCGGGCGTGCCCGTGGGCGAGCACCTGGCCGACCAACTCCTGATCCCCCTGGCCCTGGCCGGCGGCGGCACGTTCCGCACGTTGGCCCCGTCGAGCCACACAACCACGAACATCGAGACACTTCGGTACTTCCTCGATATTTCCGTTCGCCTGGAGGAGGTGGAAAAGGACGTCTGGGAGGTCGCCGTTGACGGGCCGGAGAGCCGCTCGTAACCTGATTGTGGGAAGCGAAGGGGGCTCAACACGGAGGCACGGAGGACACGGAGGAATGGGAAAGGATAGAGAGTGAACGCGAGCCCTGCGAGGTGACGTGATGATGAGAACGGTGATCGCATTGCTGGTCGGCTTTGGTCTGCCTGCCGGCTCTGCCCTGGAGGGACGGGCGCAAGAGGCCCAGACGGTGCCGAAGACCGTGCCGCTGGAGCTAAAGCGCCGCGGCGACGACGGCCGGGCGGTGACGGAGACCGTGAACCTCGACCCGGCACGGACGGCCGTCGTGGTCATCGACATGTGGGACCGCCACTGGTGCCAGACGTATACCGCCCGGGTTGCGAACATGGTCCCCCGAATGAACGAGACCCTCCGGGCGGCCAGGGAGTTGGGGATCCAGGTCGTCCACGCGCCGTCGGACACGATGGAGTTCTACGCCAACTATCCCCAACGGAAGGCGATGGAGTCGATCCCCGAGCAGCCGGTCCCCCAGCCGATCGACTTCAGCCCTCCCGAGCCGCCCGGCGGGAAGGACTGCTGCGAGTGCGGCCCGGATCGGCCCTGCAAGCCGCACGGGGCCTGGGCCCGCCAGCACCCGGACCTGGAGATTGCTCCCGGCGACCTGATCGGCGACTGTAACAATGCCCGCGAGCTGTTGAACCTCTGCGGGCATCGGGGCATTCGGACGCTGATCTACATGGGCGTGGCCAGCAACATGTGTGTGATTCACCGGCAGTTCGGGATGATCAACATGCGGCGGCACGGGTTGGAGGTGATTTTCGTGGGCGACCTGGTCGAGGCGATCACGGCCAACGGATACGACCCGGGCAAAGGGGAGGAGGACGCCAACTTCACACCCGCCCGGGGGAGCGCCGCGGTCCAGTGGCACCTGGAACAGCACGTGGCCCCCTCGATCGAGAGCCGGCAGCTTGTCGCGGCGGCCAGTCCCGAGGAGCACGCCCGGGACGGCCGGCCCCACCTCGTTTTCGTGATCGCGGAGGCCGAATACGGCTCGAAAGAGACCCTGCCCGCGTTTGCCAAGCAGCACCTCGACCAGGATTTCCGGCTCAGCTTCGTGCATGCCGACCCCGAGGATCGCAACCACCTGCCCGGCCTGGAGGTACTCTACGACGCGGATCTCCTGGTGCTGAGCATGCGGCGGCGCTTTTTGCCGGTGGTCGAGATGGACCACCTGGAGCGGTTCATCCGCTCGGGGAAACCGCTGGTGGCCCTCCGCACGAGCTGCGTTCCGTTCGCCGCCTCGGGCGGGCTCGGGCGGCCCGGGCCGGGCCACGTCGTTTGGCAGCGGTTCGACCGGGAGGTGCTTGGGTCGAATTACCAGGGGTATGATCCCGAGTCGCGGAAGACCGGGTGCGACGTCTGGATTCTGCCCGAGGCGGCGGGCCATCCCATTCTTCGCGGCGTGGACCCGGCCGGTTTCCACAGCCCATCGTGGCTTTACAGGATGCGGCCGCTTGCCGAAACGGTCCGGCCGCTGGTGATGGGCCGTTGGTCCGACGACTCGGAGCCCGAGCCGGTCGCCTGGACCCACTCGCATGACGGCGGCCGTGTCTTCTACACGTCGCTGGGCCACCCCGACGACTTCAAGCTCCCGCAGTTCAATCAACTCCTGCTCGGCGCGATCCACTGGGCGCTCGGTCAGACGACGGATCACGAGTGAGCGAGAAAAAATTCCGATGAAAGGTGTTTCCTTAGTCGGCCACATACGATATTCTACAAGGAGTGATCGATTTGTAGGCGACTTCACTCTCTAAGAGCGGCTTCTTGAGTCGAAACCGGGAGGTCAAGCCGATTCCCCTGCTCGTGACGGGCGAGAAGTAATCTCCGCTGCGTCGACTCAACGCAGGAAGAGCCCACCTTGTTCGACATGGACTCGACCGGGTCGGGCTTTTTGATCGGCGAACACTCGACGGCCTCGGCTGCGATGCGGCAGGACACCAAGGCGCGCGTGGCGTGATGCAGCAGGTCAGGGTCGGAGGCTATCTTTCTTCCAAGTCGGATCCGGATTGCGGCCGGATTCGGGGACTGTCCCGATTTTCCCGCAGGGAAAATGGGACTGTCCCCTTCCCACTCACCCTTCCCAAGCCGACGCGGCCGGAAGAGAGCGGTCCACCGTCACTAACCAAAGCAACTTGACTCACAACCAGCA
>JBDRTC010001208.1:0-5111 GCA_043824335.1 Planctomycetota bacterium
TGTCGTAGGTGACGCCGTCGATGTGCCCGTCGGGATGGCAGGAGTGACAGGAAAACTGGCGATGGAAGGTGCCATCGGCGCTGTGGAAGAGCAGCTCCCCCTGGCGGGTCTTGGTGATCACTTTCGGGCCGCCGAGGTCGATCCGTCCGGCGGCTTCGAGCTTTGCCAGATCGATCACCGTGAGCGAGTCGTCCAGGGCATTGGCCGCGAACGCGGTTTTTCCGTCCGGGGCGATCAGGATCCCGCGAGGGCTGCTCTTGGTGGGGATCTTGGCGATGACGAACTCGGTCGGTTTGCCCAGATGATTGGGGAAGACCCGCTCGCGCTCGTCCTCGGAAGCCGCCTGGAGCATCGAGATCAGCTTCGCCAGGTCGACCACGGCCACCCGATCGGAGCCGGAGCTGGTCACCAGGGCCAACCGGCCGTCGGGCGTGACGGCCACGTCGGCCGGATCGGGAAACGCGAGGTTGGGCTCGTCCAGCAGCACCTGGTCGACGCGGCCGTCCTTCCAAATGACGCCCAGGCCGTTGGTGATCGTCCATCCTTGCAGCAGCCGCGTCATGGGCACCAGGTTCTTGGTGCGGTTCAGCGTAATCAGGGCGAACTCGCCGCTGGGGTGCCAGGCGACGCCCTGGAGCAGATTGGCCGCCGGAACCACCACGCGGTCTTCCACCACGGCGCCCTCGGTGTCGATCAGCGTGACCTCCGACACTGACGGCGTGCGGAATTCGACGAACCGGGAGAGGCTGTTCGTGACGGCGATCCGCGAGCCGTCGGGCGAGAGGGCCAGCGACCAGGGGCTTCGGCTGGCCGCCAAACGCTTCACCTCTTTCATCGACTCCGTGTCGATCACCGAGATGCTCCCCGCCGACGTGTTGAGCACGTACAGGTGCTTTCCCCCACCGTCGGTGAGCACGCCGTGCGGCTCGTCGCCCACGGGGATCGTTTGGAGGACCTTTCGGGCGGCGACGTGGATCACGGAAACCGAGTCGTCCAACCGGTTCGTCACGTAGGCCCGCGTGCCGTCGGGGCTGAACGCGACCTCGGTCGGATGGCCGCCGGTCGGGATCTCGGCCACCTTGCGCCGGGCGACCGCGTCGACCACGATCACCGTGTGCGAGGCCTCGCAGGTGACGTAAAGGTCCCGGCCGTTCGGGCTCAGGGCCATGTTCAGGGGCGTTTTGTAGCGGGGGCCGACGATGACTTCCGGAGGCTCGTTGGGATGGGCGATCTTGGCAATCGCCTCTTCGTAGTCAAAAGGCTTCTGATGCGCGTTTTCATGACAAGCGAGGCACGTCTCGCGAGTCACTTCCCGAAGGCCCGCCTTCTCGGCCGAAGGCTTGTCTTTCATCACGGCCTCGTGCAAGTATTCGCTGCCCGCGCCGTGGCACGCCTCGCAGCCCACGCCCTCGGAAATGTCGAAGGACTCCAGGACCCCTCCCGCAGGCCGGTGATGGGCCGTCGTGTGGCATTTCAGGCATTTTGGGTTTTCCCGAAAGTTCCCCTTCACGCCCATCTCGTCGGCGATCTCGTAGGCCCGGGGAGTTGCCAGCACCGCGTAGGCCCGGGCATGCGGGCTCAGCTTCCAGCGGCTGAACTGGAAGCCGGTCTTCGGACCCATGTGGCACGCGGCGCAGGCCGCCACGCCGGCGTACTTGGGTTGGGGCGGGCCGCCGTCGGCCGGCTCGGGCAAAAGGGGCGGCTCGCCGGTCATCGACGGCTTGGGCGTGGGATGGGCGATCGTTTCCCAAGCCTCGTCCATATCAAGCCGGGGCAGCTTGTGGACCCTCTCGTGCGATCCCTTCGGCTGGTGGCAGCCCAGGCAATCGCGCTTGGTGGGGATGATGAGTCCGGCCGCGACGGCTGCCTCGCGGTCCCTCATGATCCTGGCGTCGGCGCTGTACTCGCTGCCGGGTCCGTGGCACTTCTCGCACTGCACGCCGTCTTCGACGTGAAACGTCGGGTCCTTCTCCCACTCCTCGACGTGCGCGCCCGTGGCGTGGCAGCCCAGGCACAACGCCGCCTCCTGCGGCTGGTGCGTGATGCCGCTGAGTTCGGTGATCCTATTCGACTCGGGCTGGGAGAGGACGGCAAACGCCCGGGCGTGCTTCGAGAGGAGCCACAGGCTGTGCTGGTCCCCCATGTCTTTGCCCTGATGGCACGAGGCGCACACCGCCGCCCCCACGTAGACCGGGTGTTTTTCCTCCTCACCCGCGTGTATGGAAGCGGGAAGTGCGAGGAGGATCAGCAGCTTGAACCGGGTCTTCAATCGCATCGCACCTACTCGGCCGACTTGACTTGCTGAACGATCGGCAGAATCTGCCCTGCCCGGACGTTTTCCAGTTGCGTAATGCTGCCGTCGGGCCAGCGGATCTCGACGCTGTCGGCCGCGGTTGCCTTGCCGAGCCCGAAATGGACCCTCGGGTCGGCCTGCGAGAGATAGCCGGTCACGGGGACGAGGTCCGCCACTTGGGCCAGCGAGCCGGTCTTCACGGTGACCCGGGCGCCGATCGCATCGACCTTTCCCCCGGGCAGCTTGGCCGCGATTGTCAGCCAATGGTTCTTGTTGCCGCCGTCGTTTCTCAAGAGCCTGGGGGAGTCGTTGAGGTTGGCCACGAGAAGATCGAGGTCGCCGTCGTTGTCGTAGTCGCCCCCAGCGGCGCCGCGCCCGACGTACTTCTGGCGGAAATACGGCCCCGAGCGGTCGGCCACGTCGTCGAAGGTCTCTCCGTTATTGCGCATGAGGACGTCCTCTTCGGTGAACTCACGGTGGGCGTGCCCGTTGGCGACGAAGAGGTCGAGATAGCCGTCGTTGTCGTAGTCCAAGAGCACGCCGCCCCAGCCGGTGTACTGGCCGCAAACTACGGCGAGACTGGTCTTGGCGGTGCAGTCCTCGAAATAATGGCCGTAGTTCAAGAGGAGGCAGCCGTAGCGCATGTCGGGGACGTAGACGTCCAGCATGCCGTTTCGGTCGACGTCGCCCAGCGCGGGTCCCATGGAGGAGACGCCCTGGCCACCCTCCCCGAACTCGAGCCCCATCAGGAGCCCTTTGTCTTCAAAAGTCCCCCGGCCGGTGTTTTCGTAGTAGTAGTTTCCCATGGCGTCGTTGGCCACGTAAAGATCCAGGAAGCCGTCGTTGTCGAGATCGCCCACCGTGGCGCTCATGCCGCGGCCTTCGGGGTTGTAGAGTCCGGCCTCGCGCGTGACGTCGGTAAAGGTGCCGTCGCCGTTGTTCCGGTAAAGCGTGTCGGGCTGGCCGCTATAGGCCAGCGGCCCGGGAAAAACGCGCCCCGGAAACACGGCCCTGAACTTGCCCCGGTCGTACTCCAGGTAGTTGACCACGTAGACGTCGAGATCGCCGTCGTTGTCGTAATCGAACCAGGGGGCGGCCAGCGACCAGCGGGGATTGGCCAGGCCCGATTGCCGGGACACGTTAGTAAAGGTGCCGTCGCCGTTGTTGCGATAGAAGACGTTCGGCCCGTACTGGAGCACGTAGAGATCGAGGTCGCCGTCGGAGTCGAAATCGGCGGCCGAGGAGCCGAAGCTGAACCCCTTGTCGCCGAGGCCCGCCCGCTCGGTTACGTCGGTGAAGGTTCCGTCGCCGTTGCTGCGCCAGAGGCTGTCGGCCAGCTTGTCGCGAAGGCTGCGGCCGCGATTGTCGCTCACTTCCTTCAGCCAGCACCCGTTGGGGAAGTAGGCGTCGAGCCAGCCGTCGCCGTCGTAGTCGAAAAACATCGCCCCGGCCCCGGTCGCTTCGACGATGTTGTCCAGATGGAAGTCGCCAAAACTGTGCTTCACGCGGATTCCCGACTCCTGGGTGACGTCGGTAAACACCGGAAGCTCCAACTCCTCCGCGCCGGCCGCGAGAGCCTGAAGCATGACCGCAAGCGAGAGAATCCGCATGGATTTCACTGGTCTTTCCCTTCGCTTTCTATCCATCTGTGTTCTCCCCTGCGGCAATGCCTTCCCAAAGTGCGCCCGTGTCGATCCATTCGACGAGCGTCCGCCTCTCCTGCTCGTCGAGCGGCGCCGCCTCTTCGGGCGGCATGCGCTTGACCGATTCTCGTTGAGCGACGCCGTCCCAAGGCCGGGCGGTGTTGCGTCCGAAGACGTGCCAGACGAGCGGACTGGTGCGGGCGCGGCCCGGGTGAACGTACTTACCCATCGCGCCGGCTTCCGCCGCCGGTGTCAGAAGGTTTTCGTAGCTCTGGCGGGCGCCACGGTCATCTTGCCCGTGTTCTCCCGGCACTGGCGAGACGCCAGTGGCACCCGGCGAGACGCCAGTGGCACCCGGCGAGACGCCAGTGGCACCCGGCGAGACGCCAGTGGCACCCCTTCGAGCACCCCCGCGCGAGAGATCGTCGGCCAGGTAGAGCGGCGTCTTTTCCTCCCGGCCGTGGCACTCGACGCACTTCGCGGCGAAGATCGGCATCACGTCGCGGCGAAAATCAATGGAGCGTCTCTCTCCCGGTGGCGGGGTAAGGTTGACGGAGGCTTCCGCGACGGCGTCGACGAACCAGTTTTCCGGCACCATCTCTCCGTCCTCGTGGCACCCGACGCACCCTCGCGGCTCGCGGTTCTTTGCCCAGATCCAACCGCAACTGCGAAGCGCCATCCCGTCGGCGTCGAGGATCTGAACCTCGATGGGCGTGTTGGCCGGGATCTCGACGTTAAACGAGCCGTCCGCTCCGACCGGAATCTCGCCGAGAATCCGCCGTTGTGCCAGGGGTGGAATTCCGTCGGGTTCAGGGTTCAGGGTTCGGGGTTCAGGACCCTGGGTTCCACGTGTTTGTGCAAATTCTGAACCCTGAACCGCGAACCCTGAACCCGCTACTCGGGCCAGCGGCACGCCTTCGAGCACGCGGACACGCTGCACGGAGCCGGGCGCCATACGGTTCGCCCCTTCGAGATCGGAAGTGTAGACGTTCAAACAATAGAGCCTCCCGTGGGGGTCCTCTTCGGTGACCACGCTCGACCGGCCGTCCGGCTCTTGGCGGGGGTAAATGCACTTGGCCTGAACGTCGTGGTAGTGCGGGTCGTCGAACACGACCTCGGCGTCGCCCGAGACGGGATCGAGACGCCACACGCCGTGCGAGCGCGAGCCGTCACGG
>JBDRTC010001209.1:0-5424 GCA_043824335.1 Planctomycetota bacterium
AGATCCTTTTCTTGACCTTGCCGAGATGAGGCAAGGGGGGGGGGGGGGGTGCGTGCTGGTTTAGCAATGCGTCATTCATCCTTCCGCATTCCCTTCCTCTGCCTTTGGCCGGATTCCACCCCGGAAATCGGACAGTTGCCAGCGAGCGCGGCCGGTGCTGGAGAGCCGGTAGCGCCTTAGGGTCAGTCGGAGGAAGAAGGACGTCTTCCGGCCGGCTTCCTCAGTGGTCACCGCGTAGACTTGCTCAAGCGTCTCGTTGTCGTCTGACTCGCGGCGGGCCTCGGTATCGTAGTAGCGGACGCGGGCCTTGTCGCCGAGGGCCAAGAGGCTGCGGATTTCCGGCCGGCCGACGTGGGCTTCGAGCTCGGTGCGCTGCGTCGATCCTAGGGTGTAGAAATCCCAAAGACCTTCGTCCAGCGGCAAACGCTGCTCAGGGGGCATGGTCAACTGGTGGCTCTTTTCCGGCTCGCCACGGCGGAGGATCTCGAACCACTGAAACGCGAATTCCCGGGCCTCCCGGTCGATCAGTTGCCCGTAGGTGAACGCGGCCGTGGGGGCGGCAACTCCCACGATCACCGACGCGATCAGTCCCACGAAGGCCGGTTTTCGGCCAATCAGGGCCGGGGCCTCCAGGGCGATTCGCCTCAAGGCCAGCGCGCACAACACGATGCCGGCCACGGGGACGGCCCATAACAGCGGATGGCCGAAGGCGGCGGGCGACAAAAGCGCGACCAAGAACCCGGCCAGGGCCAGCACGCTGACGGCCCGATATTGGGCTATTTCAGCGTCCTCACGGTCGCTCAACTGGAAACCGTGGATTTCTGCGTCAGACATGGGTCGAATACTTATGGGTCATTCGGGGGGCGCCGGTTCCGCTTCCTCCGGCGGCGCTTCCTCCGGCGGCGCGGCCGCTCCGGAAGTGCGCTTCGGGCCGCTGGAAACAAGGATGCCGCGCGGTCCGGAGGCGCCTTTCAGGGCCTCCTCCAAGCTCGCACGGCGTTTGGTGTACTTGGGAATAAACTCGTGCTCAGCGTCGAAGACGCGCGGCGTGGCGCGCGAGAACGAGCCTTTCGATTGCACCTCCATGAACGAGAGCCACTGCTGGTCGGGCGCCATTCCCAGGAACATCTTCTCTCCCGGCCGAAACGCGCCGAAGAGGAAGTTGCGGGCAAGGGGCGCCGTGTGCAGGGTCATCAGGGTGAAGCAGACCATCACCCAGCCGATGCAGGCGGCCAGAAAGGCGCCGCCGCTGCGGTCGACGATCCCCATGAACTTCACCTTCACCCGCGAGGCGAACCCGGTCACCGTCCGGAAAATGACCAGGAAGACGCAAAACAAGAGCCACAGCGAGACGAAATCCCAGAAGTAGGTGAGCGACGCACTGACGTTCGACTCCAGAAACGCGGCCAGCGGCTCCCAGAAACTGGTCGCCAACAGCGCGGCGAAAATCACGTTGACCAGTCGCAGCGCGTTCGCCCAAATGCCCTCGGTGTTGAGAAACCCTTCGCAGGCCCCGAAGACGATGAGCAGCAAGAAGAACAACATGGCAGGCTCGTTCCTACTGTTTAAGGACTCGCATCAGTTCCGGCAGGGAAGTGTCGCCCTTGGCCACCAGCACAATGCCCTCTTCCTGAAGCGTCCGTATACCCGCCTTTCGGGCGGCCTGGCGGACCAGATCGAGCTTGGGAGCCGAGGCGAGCTGTTTTCGGACCGCGTCGTCGACCATCAAGAGTTCGAAGATGGCGGTCCGGCCCACGTAGCCGATGCCGCTGCAGACCTCGCAGACTTCTTCGGTCTGCTGCGGCGGCGGACGGTAGAAGACGTCAACCCGCCCCTGGGGAATCCCCAATTGCCCGAGCACTTGAGCCGGGGGCATGTAGGCCTCCTTGCAGTGCTCGCAGAGCTTGCGGATCAAACGCTGGTTGAGGACGGCGGTCACGTGCTCGGCGAAAACGGCTGGCGCCACTTTCATTGCCAACACGCGCAACAGCGCTTCCACGCAGTCCTTTGCCCGAACGGTGCTGACCACCAACCGGCCCGGGGAGGCGATCTCGTCGCAGAGCATGGCGACCGTCTCGGCGTTCACCAGGTCGCGGAGGATGACGACCTCCGGCTCTTCATGGAAGACCTTCCTCAGGATGCTGTCCGGGGTTTGTCCCTGGGCGGAGTTGTAGGTGTTGAGCTTGACGTTCTCCACGTCCTCGTACCGGTTCGCCTCATCCTCGACGGAGGTGAAGTCGCGCATCAGGCGGTCCATCGACCGCAGCACCACGTTGGTCATGCTGCGCAGGCCCGCGGCGGGCATGGCCGACAGGAGCAGAAAGCCCTTGTCGCGCCTGGTCAGCTCGAGGAGCTGCTCCTGCATCTTGGGGCGCATGCCGATATCGTTGAGCGTGTTGAAACGGGTCTTCTTCCCCTCAAGCTGGATCATCACCCGTTCGCCGGTCTTCGTCCCCTGGCTGACAAAGGTGGCGGCGTACTTGCGCGACTCGTACTCGACGGCGAAACCGCCCCGCTGCCGACCCTGGCGATCCTCCCAATTGAGCCCGCACACGGTCTTCATCGCCTCGAGCATCGGGTCGGCCACCTCGCGTTCCAGGGGTTCGCCGTTGTGCCAGACCCCGTCGACCAGATAGCGCACACTCACGCCCTGCTGGGTGAAATCGAGCATGACGGCGTCGGCCCGGCGCGACATGCCGTCGGCGATCACGATCCGGGCGTCGCGGAAGCCGGGGGCCTGGCGGGCGGCCAGCAGATTGGCCCGGTCGTCGCGCTCGGTGGCGCCGCCCCGGGCTGTGATGATGACCGGCGGGCCGGTTTCGTGGGGGTCCTGTGCCTGCGCCTCGGCTCGCCCCCCTTTGCCCTTTCCCGTCAATCGCTGGGTCAGCCAGTGCCGGATGTGGCCCGGCGTGAACACCCGCTCGTGCGACGGCACCTTCTTGTTGCGGAGCACCACGTACGTGAGGAACGGGGCCCCCATCGAGATCAAAAGAAGGGGGAAACTGACCGCGAACAAGGGAATCAGCAGAGCCAGCAGGAAGGCCGCCATGAACGTGCCGAAGACGATCGGGTTCCAGCGCAAATAATCCAGCTTGACCGCCTGGCAGTCGCGGCTGATCCAATCGCTCGACGCCGCCCAGGCCAGAAAGACCAGCCAGCAGGCGAGGATCTTCAGCCAACTCACGTAGAATCCAGGCCCGCTCCAGCCGTCCGGAAGCGAGATGTCCTCCTGGGCCAACAGCGGCTGGGCGCCCGAGGCCCAAACGATCACAACCAACGCGAGTAGAAACAGGAAGCGACGCATCACAATATCCCGGAGTCTTTGACCTCGATGCCTTTGAGAGCCATCTTGAGCGATTCGGGGTTGGGCGCGACCTCAAACGCCGTTGCCCGATCAATCAACTGCCGCTCGACGAGGTCCTTCAGGCTCATCGTGAAGTCCTGCATTCCCTCGTTGGCCCCGATGCGGATCGCGTCGGGCAGCTTCTGGTCTTCGCCCTCCCGGATCAGCTTCTTGACTATGGGAGAGAAGGTCATGATTTCCACCGTCGGAACCCGCTGCACGCCTTCCAGGATCGAAGGGAGCAGCTTCTGGGCGACGATCGCCTTCATGTTGAATTCCAACGCGCTTCGGATCGCCCCGTGCATTTCCTCGGGAAACAGGTCGAGAACCCGGCCGATGGTGCTCGGCGCAGTGTTCGCGTGGATGGTTCCGAACACGAGGTGCCCGGTCTCCGCGGCCTGGATCGCCGTTTCGAACGTCTCCCGGTCGCGCATTTCGCCCACCACGATGATGTCCGGGTCTTCGCGGACCGCGTGCTTCATGCCGGTCATGAAGTCCTTCACGTCCAGGCCGATCTCCCGCTGATTGATCAGGCACTTGTCCTCGGTGAACGTGAACTCGATCGGGTCTTCCAGCGTGAGGATGTGCTTGCGGTAACGGTGGTTGATCCAATCGAGCATCGACGCAATCGTGGTGCTCTTGCCCGACCCGGTGATCCCGGCCAGCAGGATCATCCCCTGGGCGTGCGTGCAGAGCTTGTCGAGCACCGGCGGCAGGTTGAGCTGCTCGAAGTTGGGAATCCAGTTGTTCACGCGCCGGGCGACGAGGCCCACGTGCCCAAGCTGCTGGAGAACGTTGACCCGGAATCGCCAGGTCTTGTCTTCGATGTCCAGGGAGTAGGCGAAGTCGGCCCCGCCGGCCTCGTCGAAGATTCGCCGGTTCCGCTCGTCCATCATGGGGAAGATGAGCCGGACCATTTCGTCGTCGTCGATCGGCTCGCGGTTCAGCGGCCGCAGGGAGCCGGCCACGCGGACGTACGGCGGCAACCCGACCTTCAGGTGAACGTCGCTCCCTTCGAGCTTCACCAGGGCCCGAAACAGCTTGTCGATCTCCAATTCCTGGGCCTTGGCGCGGAACCGTTCCTGACCCCCTTCGATCGAGATCGCCATGATTCGCTCGTTCCTTCCAGAAGAGACGCGTTTGTCGATTGGCCCAGTCACGCAAGCGACGTACAAACAGGGCGCCGCCTCAAACTGTTTTACCTACAACCGGACGGGAATGCCACGGTCTTGCATGAGGGTCTTGGTTTCCTGGATCGTGTACTCGCCGTAATGGAAGATGCTGGCGGCCAAGGCGGCGTCGGCCCCGCCGACCAGAATCGCCTCGGCCAAGTGCTCGGGACATCCGGCCCCACCGCTGGCCACCACCGGCACGGAAACCGCCCGGGCAACCGCCGCCGTGATCTCCAAATCGAAGCCGTCCTTGGTGCCGTCGGCGTCCATCGAGGTGAGCACGATCTCGCCCGCCCCCAACCGCTGGACCTCGCATGCCCAGGGTACCGCCTCCAGACCGGTGCCGATCCTCCCCCCGTTTATGTGGACCTCCCAAACCTCCCGGCCATTCTTGCGGACCCGTTTGGGGTCGATGTTCACCACAATGCACTGACTCCCGAACCGTCGGGCGGCCTGGCGCACGAACTCGGGGTCCCGACAGGCCGCCGAGTTGATCGACACCTTGTCGCTCCCGGCGTTCAAGAGGGCCCGAATATCGTCCAGGTTACGGATTCCGCCACCCACCGTCAGTGGCATAAAAATCACGTCGGCCGTGCGGCGGACCACGTCGAGGATGATGTCCCGCCCTTCGTGGCTTGCGGTGATGTCGAGAAAAACCAGCTCATCCGCCCCTTCTTCTTCATATCGTCTCGCGACCTCGACCGGGTCCCCGGCGTCGCGAAGGTTGACGAAATTCGTACCCTTAACCACCCGGCCCTGATTCACGTCGAGGCAGGGGATAATCCGCTTGGCGAGCATCGACGTTCCGGCGAAAAGGCTGTTCTCCAGGGCACCCGATCAGGTAGACAACCCCATGGCCCCGCGGATGTCTCCAAGCCTCTACTGTAAGTCGCCGCCGCCCGCCGGTCA
>JBDRTC010001210.1:0-3321 GCA_043824335.1 Planctomycetota bacterium
GCCGACGTCTTTGCGGCCCAGGGTGACGTCGTACTCCCGTTTCCGCCGGGCGTCGGTGAGGCAGAGCATCCCCTTGGCCAGCTCGTTGAGCAACTCCTGCGACTGCTCCGCGTAATCGCCTGTGGCGTACTTGCGCACGTGGGCGTTCATCTTCCGATAGTGCTCGCGGATCTTCGACGTGTCGTCTTCAAACGCCGGCAACCGCAAGAGCTGGTAGTAGTTCAGCGGCCGGGCGGCCTCCTTGATGCCGAGCCAGTCGCGATAGACGTCGAGTTCTTGCGCCATGGGAAGATCAGGATTCGAGGTTCAAGGCTGCTCGCGCGACCGTTACGCAAGGCACGGAATCATATAGTATATCATTTGGCGGTCATCACGCCTGCGATTACTCGATACGGTACTCGGCGGCCAGTTTCGCGTAGGCGTCGACTTGCTCGTCATCGAGCCCGCTGCGGCGTTCGATCTCGATCGTCGCTTCCTTGCCGCTCGATTTTTCGCGGGCGGTGACGGTGATTCGCCCTGCGGTGTCGAAGGCGTAGTCGACCTCGACGAGCGAGCCCTTGGGCAAGTTCTCGGGCAGATCCGTAACGCGGCACTTGCCCAACAGCGAGCAGGCCATGGGGTCCGGGGCGTCCCCTTCGAGCACCTGAATGCTCACCCGCCCCTGGTTGTCCTTGTTCGTCTGGAAGACCTGGTTCACCTGGGCGGGGATCCGCGTGTTGCGGCGGATCATCACGTGGTTCTTTCCCACGCCCGTTTCGGGATCGATCGTCACGACCCCCAGGGCGTGCGAGTTGACGTTCTCCTGCCTCACGGCGCCGAGCATCTTGCGGACCTTGTCGGCCAGCGCGCTCCTCTCTCCGAGGTGCTTGGCTTCCAGAATGGCCGCGTGGATGGCGGCCCCCTGGGCGACGCCCGAAAACGGCGAGATCCCGTCGAACGGTTTCTGGCCGGTGAGTTCCTCCACCGTGCTGCGAACCTGGGGCATCAGCGTGGACCCGCCCACCATCACCACCGCGTCGAGATCCTCGGGCCTAGAGCCGGCTTCCTTGAGCACGTGCTCGACGGTGTCGGCGGTGCGCTGCAACAGGTCGGCGGTCATCTTGTGGAACTCCGACCGGCTTATCCTGACGGTAATCGCCTTCCCCTCCTGCCGGAAGTTGAGGATCGTCTCTTGCTTCTCGGAAAGGTCGTGCTTGGCCGTGTCGCAGTCGTTGAAAAGGACCTGCTGTGGGCCGAGCGAATCACGGGGGTCAATGCCGTGGCGATCCTTGAACTCCTCGGCCACGCGGTCGACTAGGCGGTCGGTCCAATCGACGCCGCCGAGCTTGACGTCGCCGTCGGTGGCCAGCACCTGGAAGTGTGCCGGCGTGTACTGGACGACCGTCACGTCGAAGGTTCCGCCGCCCAGGTCGTACACCAGGGCCTTGCGCGGCTTCGGGGTCCCCCCCGCAACGCTCCCCAACTCGCCGCGGAGCCAGGCGTAGGTGAGCGTGGCGGCGGTCGGCTGGTTGATGATGTCGATCACGTTCAGCCCGGCGATGCGGCCGGCGTCCTGCGTGGCCTTGCGTCGTGCGTCGTTGAAGTAGTAGGGCACGGTGATCACCGCGTTGGCAATCGCGCCGATGCGCTTCTCGCCGTCCTGGCGGAGCTTCATCAGGATTAACGCGGCGAGGAACTCCGGGGTGATCGCCCGGCCCTCGAAGTCCCGCTTGAAGTCGTGGGCGCCCATGTGCCGCTTGATCCGCTCGACCACGTTCTCCGGGGCCTCCATCGCCGCCCGCATCCGATTGGGGCCGACAATTACGCTCCCCCCTTCGCCCAACAGGATCAAGCTGGCCGTTTCCAGTTCGCCGTCCTCGTTGGGCAGCGCAACGGGATTGCCCTCGTCGTCGAGTTGGGCAAGCGTGGAGTAGGTCGTGCCGAGATCGATGCCGACAGTCTGGCCCTTTTCGAAGTGCATGGTTACCGCTCCCATCGGGTGGCTATTTCAACAAGTCGTCCAGCTTATCCAGGTCGAGCTCGAGGCCACCCTCCTTCTTCTTGGGCTTCTCCTTCGCCTTCTCGTCGGGCTTCGCCTTCGGCTTTTCCTGGGGTTCTTCCTTGGGTTCTTCCTCGCTCTCCTCTTTCGGCTGTTTCTGTTCGGCTTGCACTTCCAGCCCGGTCCCGGCAAACCGGATTCCTTTGGCCACTGCGTACAGGTAGGGCTGATCCTTCTCCCGCGATCCCTCTTCAGAGCGCAGCTCGAAGCGGTACTTCCGGCCGTTGACGACCGTTTCCAGGCAGACGAGGTCGAGGATTCTCGTCACCGGTTGCCGCACTTTCGCGCGCTTCGTGTAGACGACGCCGACGAACCGGCCGATCTCGACGGGCTTGACGGCCGACTTGTCCTTCTTCGCCGCGGCCGCCACCTTGCCGGCAAACGTCTCGACGTTTTTCATCGAGACGGTGTCGATGCCCTCCCCGTCGTAGTCCTCCGCCGTCAGCACGACGCTGGGGTATGCCTCGGTGGCGCTCTTCTGCGCGCGGACAACGTACTTGCTGCTTCGCGGAGGAAAGTGCCACCCCTTCGGCGCGGCGAGCTCAAGGCGGCCGTCGTCCAGTGGCGGCAAATAGTCGCCCAGGGAGGGAAGCCCCGCGGTCTCGATCACGTTCGACCGCTTCTCCTTCCCGGCCGGTTTCTGCTCGGAACCAGCGCCGCAGCCTGCCAAAGCTGCCAGCGGAACGGCCAACCAGACGACGCGACAGGAAAGCGACGGGTTCATCACTTCACTCTTCAATGACCTTCTTGACCAATTGCACGAAATGAGGGCTCTTGCGCGACTTGCTCAACTCCTCCGCCTTCTTTTGGGCCTCCTTCCGCTGGCCGTGCTCGAACATGAAGACCGGATTGAGCGATTGGCTGAAAACGCCCCAGAACGCCTTCAAGCGGACCTCCTTGGACTTCTTGGCACGGCTCTTTCGGGTGGCCTTTTTCTTGACGGTTTTCTTAGCGGTCTTCTTCTTGGCGTCCACCTTGGATTCGGCGGCCTCGGTCTCTTCCTGCGACGGCTCTTGGTTCGACGCTTCGTCAACCATGATATCCCCCGGGTGGGTTAGTTCATACCACACTTCCTGGTGGCTGGACTGAGCTAACCGACGTCCTTCGCGAGGCCATCGGCCTAAGACTCACCATAATAATCGATTCGATGCCCTCTGGCCAGTAGACCGGCCCCTCTGCTTCCCGTGGCCTTCCGGGGGGGCGTTTCAACGAGCCCTGCCCCGCGTAAGGGGCGGCCGAAAACAACTTCCCGACATCAGTAGTAGGCACACGCCGTGTGCCGT
>JBDRTC010001211.1:0-11073 GCA_043824335.1 Planctomycetota bacterium
GGGGCTTGCCTCCCTGCCTTGGCTCATCCGCTGGGTCCAACAGGGCCGCTTGCACTACTTCGCATGGTGGGTCCTTCTGCTCGGCCCGGCCGTGATCGCCTGGAAATTGCTCGGCCCTTAATGGTCCGTTCCCGCAATAGGGCCCGGGGTTGCACTGCCGAGAATGGACTTGCGGCGACCCGAGTGTTAGAATTACCCGCAGGCAGGGGGCGAATTGGCTTCGACCGGGCAGTTAGAAGTGGGAGTGGCGTGCCGTGGTTGGTCAGTGGGCCACGAAAAAAGCTGACCACACATCAATTGCCGAGGATAACCTCGTCATGGCTGCGTAGAAACGCGTAGCCCCGGCTGAGGGCTTTTGCCGAAGAGGCCCAAAAGCTGGTCACCAATTTCGGATCGCCCCGGGTCACTGTTGGGCACGCCCGGGGCTAAACCCGTTCCCGACTAGCCGGTCCGGCACCCCGTCGGTTGGGGGTCAGTCAGGCGAACCTTGAAATGATCCGACTACGCACGTAGAAGCTTCCGCGGAAATGTCGCGGGACGCGGGTTCGATTCCCGCCGCCTCCACTAAAGCGCCGCTTGCGGTGAAATCGCAAGCGGCTTTTTTTCGTAGACTTGCGAGCCCGCCCTCTTGGCTCCCAAATCGCTGAGCTGTCGGCTGATGGCGGGATTCCTCGTCCGATGAACCGCAAGTTCCGTTGGATACCGCCTGTGAGGCGCGACAACCTTCAATCCCCCAGACGCTCCATCCACCAGTCGGACAGAACCGCGCCTCTTCGGGGAACGAACCGAGCGAAATTGGGGATTCGCTGCAAAACTCCTCCGACCTCGATATCCGACGCAGCCTCAGCGTCGGCCCAGCGCTTTATCAATTCGGGCGTGGTGACCACGGCTATTCCTGATTCAGTGGCCAGTCGTTGGGCCTTGCGGTCATCCGTGGCAACCGGCCATGCCCGGGCTTGAGCAATCGCCAGGCATGCAGCTTCGCCGTCGTCCAGGTCTGCGGCGAATCGCACGAAAAGAGCGTTTTCCCGGGCAGTTTCCACGTCGCACAGCCGCACCAACCGGGCATCGACCGCTGGTGACAGGTCGATCTCCTGTTTGACCGTCTTCTGCTCATCTTCTGCATCCGGCCCGTAAACGTACAAAGATTCCCTGGCCACGGCCTCGGGGACATGAAAACTTCCCCCTATCCCTCGGAGGAGCGAAAAGAAATCATCCGTAGCCGAATACAGATTGATTATGCAGCAGGCATCTACGATCTCGTCGGCCATTCACTCTTCCCTGAACTAGACCACATCCGTCAACAAGGAACGCCGGAAGTCTACCGGTTGTCGGAACTGAACTTCGCCGTCTTTGGAGACTTCCTGCGAGGTCAGAATCTCAGCGACAGTAGCTCTGGCCGTGACCGGATCGCATCGCAAGAATCGAGCTAGCTGGCCCTCGGAGATTCTCGCTTCCTCGAATGCACTGACGGCCAGAAACACGTATCGTTGTGGAAAACGGTCTTTCGTTTCAGGATTCGACGGCAGACCAAGCATTTGCGATGCCTTGCGAACCTGAAATCCCGACTCCTTCAAGTGATCTCTGGTACCTTTGGGTATCAACCCGAGACCTTCCAGACGAAACGCCATTGCCTCCACAGAGACAAAGTACATGTGACTCAACCGACAGAGGTCAGCAATCTGGAAGTCCTCCGTTGAAGTAACGATGTCGTTAAACCGACGACGGATTGAGCTTGCTGGCATCAGGAAGCTCATGGCAAACGCCTCGGAAAAACGCTCGTTTGCCGCTTTCCTTCCTGGGTTTTCCAAGTAGTCGATTCCTGGTTTGTAACGATCCACGAACAAGTGCCCGTACTCGTGAGCCAGGGAAGCACGGCGACGTTCAGCCGGATGCTTCCAGTTCACCATGATGCAACAGCCAACATCGGAGCCGTAGGCAAACATCCCGGCAATCGCGGACGGTAGGCTGCCGTAACAGACTCTCGCCCCTACGTCGTTTTCGAGAATACTGCGAAGCCGCAGCACCGGCTGATCACCCAATCCAAGTCGTTGTCGCTCTTGAATTGCCGCGTCTTCCGCAACCGATGCAACATCGATTCGGCCCGTGATTCGAAGCTCGGGCGGGTACTTTTGCGTCATGGGAGCCTGCATGAGTCGTTCAAGCTCGCAATAGTCGTCGGCAAACCGCTGCAAATCCGCAATCCCTTGAAGCAACTCGGCACTTTCCGCACTCATCTTCTGCGCAACGGCCCTGAGGTGAGGCTGCAAGTCAGCCATCGGCGCACCAGGGCGCACAAACTCGTGTACGCTTCGTCCGTAATGCCTCGCAAGCTGCACAATCTCCTCGGGTTTCGGCGCACGGGTACCTTTCTCGATAGCAATGAGAGTCGGACGGCTGACTCCCAAATGATCCGCAGCCTGCTTTTGAGTTAGGCCACGAGCTTTGCGAGACTCCGACAAACGTTGCCCGAGCACTTTCGGATCGATGTTATCGAGTTGTGACATGGCCGTGTCCTTGTTATGCAAGCACGCTTTCTGGCGAAAGCAGTTGTGCCCAGTCCATGTTCATCGCCCTACCTCGGGCAATAACACTCAGCCACTCTTGGCGGTACCTCCGGTAAACATCGACAAACGAATCCACAGATTCACCGCTCGCCAACGCCTTCGTGCCATAAAAATGTCGGCTCAATTGTCGAGGCACTTTGCCTGGGGTATCCAGTTCAGAAAGGCTGCTAATTTGAATGAGGAATGCCTTTAGGAATCTGAGCCGATCCTGGGGCAATGAATTTGCGTCGTCACGAAAGACATCCCATTTATAGGTATTCTCAGCCTCACGTATTCCGGCAGAACTAAGCGCAACCCGCCGAAATAGGCAGGCTGGGCACAGTCCACACCGCTTGAACCGCTCGTCCCGCAGCGGGTAGTGAACGCATGAGATTGTAGATCGGGCGCAGTCTTCCAGCCCCGCTTCCGCCAGTACTTTCACCACCTCACCTTTCGTACAGTCAACAAACGGCAGAACGAATTCCACCGGTTGACCAAACACTTCTGGAAGCAGGCGGGAAAAGGTTCGAAAGAAATACGGATGGCAACTCCTCGTTGCTCGTGAACCGACCATTCCCGTTTGCAGGGGGAGATTGACTGCGCCGATGCCAGATTCGTACACCTCAACTCTAGATGCACCGAGCACGGATGCTACCACCGCGCCAACCGTAGAAAAGAGAAATGATCGACTGCGTTGAGTGGTTTCTTCGTTGCCCAACCGGGAAGGCCGAACCATGGCATACTTCGCGATGAGTGGAGAGAGCCGCACGCCGCTTCTTTCACCCACAGTTTTCAGTTGTCTAAGGACGGTTCGCCGTAGACCGGATCTGTGCCAGACTGTTACGGGCTGATACTCGTTCTTCGGCTCAGAAGTAAGGCGATGAACCAGCCCCGCTGCGGAGTCAAGTCCGCCGCTGTACAGGCATACTACCGGGGGCGAGCTAGAAGCCGTCTCAAACTCCAGGTGTTTCTGGTGAGGAATATTCCCTCCAACAGGGCCGTCGAGGAACCGGAACTCCCAAACATCGCCGGTCAAAAAATCAAGACATTCCGTCAGCAACTCAGCCGCACTTGACCTTTGCCAGAAACCACAATCCTCTACCTCAATCTCTACGGTAAGTCTTCGAGTCCAGCCATCGTCACCACTGCGGCGATCCCTAGCGACAATGCGATCTGCCGCATACACGGCGGAGGCGAGTCGCAGCAAATCCCGACTCCGCTTTGGCACATTACGACAAGTGAATTGTGGAATTGCATTGGTGTCCAGACGGAAGTGGCGTCCCCCGAGCAGTTCCTTTCTGACCGGCTCATTCTTGCCATGCAAAGTGACCGAGCAATGCCACAAATCGCTCATCTTCGCCCCCTTCCTAACAGCGACTCGTGAAGCATTTCGCCGGTGATATCTCGTGCGCGAGCGGTTTGGCTACGGCGTGCTTGTCGTGGATTCCATTCGGGGTTATCAGCAAACTTCCTCGCTATCCGTTTCACGTCACCATGCAACTGCACGAGAACTTCATTCAGAAATCCTCGCACATTCGAAATGTGTGGCCAAATGCTCGATGGGACCGCTTCGTGGATGATTTGGTCGAAGAAGCTGTTGCAGATGTCTGTGGTGAAGTTTTCCAGAATGGTTTCCCGAGAACCTCCCTCAGCGGTGACCTGCGCAAAGAGTTCTGCATAGTCGCGACCGTCGAAGCATTCCCGGAAGAGCCGATGAACCGCAGACGCCCCGTCGTCCACCGCTCGGATGAGCTTGCTGAGCGGAATCTTTTTGACGAGGGACCGCAGTGTCTTGTACAGGCAGTCCTGAACCTTACTGGTCACTACTTCCAGAGGCTCGCCCCGCTTGATGGCTTGTACGACAGTTTGCCAGCGTCGGGCTTTGGAAAGGTCGATCTCTTCGTTCTCGGCCAGGGTTCTGACAACGAATGGTGATCTACAAAAGTTCTCCGTTCCCCACCTACGATTATCGGACAATACTTTACAATGTCAATACCGAAGTCCATAACAATCCACATTATGTAAACCTCTGGTCGTTTGGCAGAGGTCGCCTATCTTCGTAAAGTGCTTTCGGGGAACAGGTTAGGGCAATTCGCCTTTTCTTGCCCGCCACTCAACAAAAAGAGGACGATGGCGCCAAGAAGCCCCTCCAACGAGTGGGGCAGTCCGCGAAAATGTCCGTGATTCTTCCGCAATGACTGCCGTGCTCCACGGAAACGCACGCAACGGTCCACGACTGGAAAAAGAACGGGGACTGACCGTCCCGGGCCTGACACAAGTTCGAGGCTGCTTACGGCAAGCGGCGGGTGTGTAGCCGCCATGGTGCCCAGCATCGAGCGAAAGCCTTCTGCTCTTGCCGGCATCGTCTTTGCACTTGCCGTGCGCAGAGGGGGCCTCCGGGACCTCGGGACTCCCAAAGCGCGCCCGCCGCCGGTTCCAACTTGTGAATGGGCCGGGGTAGGGAGTATAATCCCGGCTTCGATTGAAGAATCCCGCAACGCGGCTCCCGTGGGAGTATCACGGTTTTTAGTGAGAAGGAGGACGGTCCCGTGCCGAAGGGCGAGTATTTGTTTACCAGTGAAGCAGTCAGCATGGGGCATCCCGATAAGCTGGCCGACCAGATCTCGGACGGCGTTCTGGACGCCCTCTTGGCCGAGGACCCCACGAGCCGCGTCGCCTGCGAGACCATGGTCACCACGGGGATCGCCATCGTGGCCGGGGAAATCACGACCGAAGCAGTGGTCAATTATCCCGGCGTGGTCCGCGACGTGATCCGCAAGGCCGGCTATACCGACGAGGCCCTGGGCATGAACGCCGACACCTGCAAGGTGATGGTCTACCTGGACCCCCAAAGCCCCGACATTGCCCAGGGGGTCAATGCCGACAGAGCGGCGGGCAAAGACATCGGCGCGGGCGACCAGGGCCTGATGTTCGGCTACGCCTGCAACCACACGCCCGAGCTGATGCCCCTGCCGATCGCCCTGGCCCACCGCATCACCAACCGGCTGGCCGAAGCCCGGCAGAAAGGCGAGGTCGGCTGGCTGCGTCCGGACAGCAAGAGCCAGGTGACCGTGGCCTTCGACGGGCTCAAGCCGCTTCGGATCGACACGATCGTCGTTTCCACGCAGCACGGTCCCGAGGTCGAGCAGGCGGAGATCCGCGAGACGCTGATCCCGATCATCCGGCTGCTCTTGCCCGAGGAGCTGACCAACGGCCAGATCACCTACCACATCAACCCAACGGGGAAATTCGTCGTGGGCGGGCCGCACGGCGACTGCGGCCTGACGGGCCGGAAGATCATCGTCGACACCTACGGAGGTTGGGCCCGGCATGGGGGCGGGGCCTTTAGCGGCAAAGACCCCACCAAAGTCGACCGCAGCGCCGCCTACATGGCCCGGCACGTCGCCAAGAACATTGTGGCCGCCGGATTGGCCGACGGATGCGAGGTGCAACTGGCCTACGCGATCGGCGTGAGCGAGCCGGTCAGCGTGACGGTCGACAGCGACGGAACCGGCAAGATCGACGACCGGCGGCTCTGCGAACTGGTTCGGGAACTCTTCCCGCTCACGCCCGGCAGGATCATCGAGTACCTTGATCTGAGACGCCCGATCTATCGGTTGACCGCCGCGGGCGGTCATTTCGGGCGGAGCGAGCCGGAGTTCACCTGGGAAAAGACCAACCGGAAGGACGAACTGGCCGAAGCCGCCGGAATGGAAGCCGCGGCCAGGTGAGGGGCAGTTGGTCCGCGTTGAACCAGGCCGACGTTCCGTCGGCCGCTAAACACGAGGTGAGGTCTCGCAGGCGATTATTCCTCGCCCGTCCCTACGCCCTCCTGCTTGAGGGCTTCAAAGTCGGCCGGGGTGTCGCCCTGCTCTTCGGGCTTATCGGCTTGGGGCTCGTCCGGGCCGGCTTTCTCCTCGTCGTCTTTCTCTTTTTTCTTGACGACGTCCTCGCGGCTTAGGTGGATTTTTTGGTAGACCTCGTTGGAGATGACGTAATACCAATCGGCGAACCGGCCGTTTAGCTCCTCGACGTGCTCCTTGCCCTTCTTGATCTTCTCGTCGTACTCCTCCTGCTTGCGCTTGTTTTCCTTCTCGATCCGTTCGCGTTCCTTGTCGAGGTCGCTATTCTCCTCGTCGGCGGTTTTTTCCGCGTCGGCGTTTTCCGGCGTCGCCTCCTCAGACGGCTTCTCTTCCCCTTCCGCGGGCTCCTTAGGGGTCTCGCCCTCGGCCGGTTCCGCGGCCGGCCCTTCGCCCTCCGCGGCTGCTTCCTTCTCCGGCAACGGCTCCAACTCAGGCTTGGCAATCGCGTCGGGGTTGAACTCGGCCATGACGAAAAGGTAGCGATTCACGCCGGCCTCTTCGGCATCGTCCTTCTGTTCCGCCTCCTCTCCTTCTGTTGCCTTTTCCTCCTCTTCGGCGTCTTCCTCGTCTCCGCTGCCGGCCATCTGGCCGAAGCGCAAGACGTAGTGTACGCCGTCTTTCATCAGGACGGTGACCTCTCCCTCGCTGGAGAGCAACTGATTCCGCTCAATGTGAAATCCACGGCTCCCCAACGACCGGACGTCCTGCCCGTTCAGTTTCAGGGCGCCGGCATCCTTGAGATTCGCGCGGAGCCCTTCCGGCTTGCGGGCGACGTCGACGATCTTGAGGTCATCCAGGGCCCACTTCATGTCGTTGAGCTTGCTGGTGTTCAGCTCCTCGTCTTCGGCCATTTCCCGGTCGACCCAGTCCTGCTCGCCGGCGGTTTTGTCTTCGGAGAGCTTCCACTTGGACTCGCCGTCGTCGTAGTCGAGCGTCATCCGGCTGCGGGGGTCGAGCTTGCGCGTGAGGGGGTCGTAGGAATAATCGTTGATCTGCGCCTGCCTGACGTCCATCGTGTTGAGCTTCAGCAGGTCTTTTTCGATCCAGTCCTCGAACTTGGTGGTGAGCTTGTCGATGTTCAGCTTGACGGTGTACACCGGGTCCTTGCCGGCCACCCGGACGTAGCGGAGCTCGCTGCGATCGGGGACCTCTTTGCCAATGATCAGCGAGAGGAGCACCTCGTCGGCCCGGTTTCGCATTTCCACGCGGGTGCCCACGCCGGTGTCGCCGGGCTGGAGCTTTTGCGGATCGGGATCGACCACGCCGTAGATTTCGTGGTCGCGCGGGCTGTCGCTGGCCACGTCGAGCGGCTTCAGACCGACCAGACCGGCGGCGGCTTTCGCGAGCTGGTCCTTGGCGTCGGCCGGGTAGTTCTCGTGGGAGGGAATCGACCACTGGTTGTTGACCTGGGCCACCTTGAACGGTCGGAGCGTGGCGGTCTCTTCATTGAACTTGACGATCTCCAGGCTGGCCGCTTCCAGGGGGTCGTCGAAGTCGGCAAAGAGCTCGGCCGGGATCGCGTTTTCCGAAGCCGGCTCCCGCAAACGCGGCCGGCTGATAAAGACAACGAGCGCAACCACCACGGCCACGGCCACGAAACCGATCGTCTTTGTATTCTCGTTCATCTCCGATATCCTCGTATCCTCGCTAAAATTCCACCCGGTGGAACGCGAAATCCTGGAAGACGTAGCCCGGTCGCTCAAGAGCGTTCCGATCGCAGGCGGCCGCGGGCGACGCCCTCGCGCTCGCGCGAGCGCCGTGTGAAGAGCACGGCCATCCCGACCAACAGCGGCAGGATCGGCGGCAAGATCACGGCCCACCTCTTGTAGATGTCCTGAACCCGCCGGATCTTCAGGTTCAGCTCCGTGTCGATCCGATTGATTTCTTTGTCGCGCTTCTGCTCGAGCTGTTCGAGCTTGATCTGCTTTCGCCGTTCGCCGTCCTGCTGGGCCATTCCGACGCGATTGAGGATCTCGATCGGGGAAAGGCGCGATTCGCCCGTTTTCAGCTTCTCTTCCATCTTCTTGATCTTGTCTTCCAGCTTCTGGTCTTCCGTTTCTTTGACCTGCTCATACTCGTCGCGGAGTTTTTCGATCTCCTTGCCCCTCTCTTTGCGGGCCTCCTTGGTCCGTTCCTCAATGCGAGTCAGGGTGCGGTGCTTGGGGCGCCGCTTGCGGATCTCCAGGAAGCGGTCGTCGCTGGCGAGCGTGTCGAGCACGTTCAAGACGAACGTGACGTTGTCGAAATCGAAGCGGACGCCCGCCTCCGGAACGCTGCCCATCTCCCGCAGGCGGAAGAACTCACGGTGGAGCATGTCAATGTCGGCCACCAGCACAACGTCGATCTTGCGGGGGCCCGAAGCTTTCTCCTCCTTCTCGGCGCCCTCTTCCGCAGCAGCGTCTTCCGACGGCTCGGAATCCTTGGCGTCTCCGTTTCCATCCCCATCCCCATCTCCATCTCCATTCCCACCGCCATCGCCATTCCCGCCGTGGTGGCCGTCGCCGTTGCCGTCCCCATTGCCGCTGTCGTCGCGGCCGGCGTGCGGATCGCCGAACGGCATGACGTGCGGATTGCCCAGCGGCATGGCGCCGGGCTCGACGTCGCCTTGGATACGGGCGGCCAGGACGTAGGGGACGCCGGTGGGCGACTGGCGCCGGTTCGGGTTGATGCCGCCCCCCATGCCGAACATGGAGCGCTGGATCACGTCGTCCGAACCGACGGTGCCTGTCCGGTCGCCGGTCGCCACCAGCGGGGTGAACTTGAGATTCGAGACGTTCAGATTCCGCACCGAGCCGGGGAACACGAACAACATGTGCTGCAAGCCCGAGGTGGCCCCGGTCGACTCGTTAAAGGGCTCGTCGGCGCCGGTTCCCCGATCGACGAACACGAACTCATTGGGCCAATCGCTGTAGCGGGGGTAGGGGTTGTAATCCTGCCAGACGATCTGCGACTCGGCGAAGTCGACCTTCAAGAGGTCCCAAAGCATGGCCCGATTGCCCTTTTCTTGCGGCTGCTGGCCCATGCCGCCCATCATCGGGTTCATGCCGCCGCCGGCCGGCCGGCGCGGAGCAGTCGTGCTCGGAACATTTCCGGCGAAGAAGGGGAAGGGGTCCTCGAAAATCGCCGTGGGGATGCCGCTTCGGACGGCCGCGATGAAGTTGTCCATCTGCTCCGGGCCCAGCGAGGAAGGCTGCACGGCCAGGAGCACGTCGTACTTCTCGGAGATGGGGCCGGTGGCGTCGACCCGTTCCACTTCGTATTGTTTCTCCAACTCGTCGATGATCGGCCAGTTCGAGCTGCTCGACATGGTCTGCATGTTGAACTGACCGTAGAGTTGGGCGTCGGTCTCCAGCACCCCGACCTTCTTGCGTTTCTGCTGGGTGACCGTGGCCACGGAGCGAACCAACTCGTATTCCACCGGGATCCCCCGGTCGATGAACGGGAGGAGCACCTTCTCCAACCCGCAGGTGAAGGCAACGCCCATGAACACTTGGTCGCGGGAGAAGCTCCCCCGGTCCATGGTGGTTACTTCGCGCGGGGTAATGTCGTAGCGTTCTGCGGCCAGGGCCGCCTCTTCGCTGAACCGTTCGGTGTCGTTGACTCGCGTGCGGACCTTCTCCCCGCCGCGGATATCCAGCTCGCGGAGCATCGAGAGGAGGTCGAGCCGCGTTTGCACGTAGGCCTCGGGAACGGTGGGGCTGATGAACGCCTCGATCTGGACGGGCCGCTCGACCTGGAGGTTCCTCAAAAGCTCGATCGTCGCCGGCGAGAGCGAACTGAGCCGCTCTTGGGTCACGTCGACCCGGACACTATTCTGAAAGAGGATCACCGCGCTGACGCCAAGCACCGTGAGCGAGAGAGTGCGGACGAAGTAATGTGTCCCCATCACAAGCGCCGTGCCACCTCGAATCCAATGACGGCGGGCGATGAGAACCATGCTCACGTAGAGCAAGACGGCCACGATCGTCCCAAAGTACGCCAGCCCCGAAAGGCTGATGATGCCGCGTCCGAAATCGCGGAACTGCTCGGCGATGCCCCACTGCTTGACGGCCAACGAGAGCGGTTGTCCGAGGATCACGTCGGCATGGACGGCGAACACCAGCGGCAGGTTGAAAACGGCCCCCAGCACGTAGGCCACGGTGAGGTTCCCGGTGAGGAAAGAGGCCACCATCCCCACGGCCAGCATCGCCAGCCCGACCATCCAGTAGCCGACGTAGGTTCCCAGGAAGAGGCCCGCGTCGGGCTTGCCCAGGAAGGCCAGAACGGCGTAGTTGCAGAAGAGCGAGAACAAGAGCGCCACGCTGTAGATGGCCACGGCGGCCAGGTACTTGCCGATCACCACGTCGAGATCCGCGGCGGGGATGGTCAGGAGCAACTCGTCGGTTCCCTGCCGGCGCTCGTCTGCCCAGATGCTCATCGTCACGGCCGGGACGAACACCAGCATGATGAACGGAAACATCTGGTTGAGCTGGTCGAGATTGGCCAGGTTCGTGACGAAGAACTCGTTGGGCCAAAACGCGGCGATGGTGCTCAACAGCACGAACACACAAACGAAGACGTATCCCGTGGGATTCGCCAGGTAGCTGACGAAATTCCGCTTGAAGACCGCACGCAAGACCTTTGTGTTCATGGTTCCTACCGACCTATTACTTTCAGGTTTGATC
>JBDRTC010001212.1:0-2813 GCA_043824335.1 Planctomycetota bacterium
AGCCGCAATTCGAGCTTGCCGCCGGCGCGGGAAGTTTGGACGGCCACGTCCTTGGTGGCGAACTCGAAGCCGTCGCCCAACCCGTGAACGGGATACCACCATTCCTGCCAGGCGACTTCCTGCCGCGGGGCGAGCAAGCCGTAGTCAGACTGCGTGGGTAGCGGCCCGCTTTGCACTTCGATGTACGGCCCGTCCTCGTCGGTGAGGTTCTGCTGGGCGACCAGGCCGAAGTCCCAGGTGCCCCAGGTCCAGGCCTTCTTGCCGGAAAGCTCGTGGTGGTCGGCCGTCTGGACGATCCCGCGATCGGCATCGACATCGTACGCGCCGAAAAAGTCGTACTGGCACTTCACGGCGAAGACCGAGGCATACGGTTCATAGTTTTTCAGCCACGAGAGGTCCTTTCCTTCGTGGACCGGCCAGTTGAAGAATTCCGTTCCGTTGTGGTCGGTGCCCAGGGTCATCGGGTAGATGAACCGCGTTCCGGCGCGGCAGGGGAACGCGGTGCAATTCCAGAAGTAGTAGGGGTGCACGCCATCGGTGGGATTGAAGATGCGGATCTCTTCGTCGAGGTAAGCCCTGCCCGGGTGCAAGGTGACGCGTGCCGTCCAGCGAGTGCGGAAGAGTTTTTCCTGATTCGTGATTTCCAGGAAAGCGCCTCCATCCCGCGTTTTCCCGAGAAACGCATCGACGGGCGAGACGGCCGTGACCGTATGGCCGTGGGGGCCGGAGTTCCACTCGACGCCGCCGCTGATCCAGGCCCCGCGCATGGCGATCATGCCCGGCTTGATCACCCGGTTGAGGTGAAACATCTCCTCGCCCGTCGTTTTATCGAGAACCGAGTGCAGCCGGCCGCCCAACTCGGGCAGGCAAACGACTTTCAGGTACTCGTTTTCCAGGAAGAGGGCCTTGTAGGTCCGGTCGACCTTGGTCCGGGAGAGATGGTCTTGCATGGTATAAGGGTAGATGATCGCGCCTTTGATCGTGGTCGATAGCCCCGGTCCGGCCTCCAACGCCCAAAACTTGGGGTTGACGTCGTCCTCCCACGGGTAGCTGGGGATCGTAAGCGTTCCTCCCCATGCCTTCACTTCGGCCTGGGCCGGCTTCGGCAAGAGAAACGCCGATGTGACGAGCAATACGGCGGCGGCAACGATATTCATTGGCTTTCTCATCTTGATCCCCTTGTCCTCACGGGTTCGTGGCCGATCCCACGGACCGCAGTCCGCGGGCTTTGCACCGGATCAGGATAGCCGGAACGGCCACGGGGTGCAATTCGCCGGGCTAGCCCCGGGCGGCGTCGATCATGGCGAGGATGTTTTCCAGGGGGACGTCGGCCTGGAGCGTGATTCCCGGCTCGAGGACGTAGCCGCCGCCGCGGCCGAGTTGCTGCTGGAGCCAGCGGACCTCCTCGCGGATTTCGTCCGGGCCGGCGTGGACCAGGATGTCTTGCGTCCCCAGCCCGCCGCAAAAGGTCAGATCCCGGCCGAACGCCGCTTTCAATTCGAGAACGTCGAGTGCCTCGGGCTGGATCGGATGGAGGACGTCGAGCCCCATCTCCACCAAGTCGGGGACCACGGCCCGGACGTTCCCGCAGGAGTGAAGAAAAACGGCCTTTCCGGCCCGCTTGGCGGCGGCAAAGATCTCGGCGAGCCTCGGCTTGACGAAACGTCGCCAGGCGGCGGGGCTGATGAGCATCGCTCGTTGCGTTCCGTAGTCGTCGCTTAGGGCAATGCAGTCAAACGTGAAGCGGTCGAAGAGGACGTTTATTGTGCGGAGGATGTAGTCGGCGATACTCGCGAGGAGTTGGTGGACGAACTTTGGCTCCGTCGCCACGTAGAGCAGAAGGCGTTCCATCCCGCACATGAAGGTGGCCCGCTCCCAAAGGTCGCCGGCCCAAAGGACCGTATAGTGATTGGCGTTCTCGTCGCACCACCGCTTGAGATGCTCGAAGCGGTAGGCGGCAGTCGGGTCGGGAAACGTGTAGCCGGCCAGGTCGGGCTCGGTGAGGCACGGGCCGACCGGAGAGCCGCGGTCGATCTCGCTGGTCGTCCACTCGACGCCGAACTCGTCGCGGACCCGGCTCCCGAACTCCCGCGGCGAGGCGTAGAGCGGCTTGATCGATTGCGGGCCGGTCATGCGGATCGGCAGATTGAGGTATCCCTCCACGTCACCGGTGCCGTAGTGCTCCTCCAGCCTTCGTCGGGCCAACGGCGAGAGCGGGAGATTGTACGGCACGGGAACCTGGCCGTCGTGTTGGAGCACGCGCCGGATCCATTCCTTGTTGGTCATCGTCTTCGGCATGCTCCTACTCTTGTGGGAAGCGAGGGTAGCCGACAGACAACTTCCCGATTCTTGCATGTAGTTCGTCACACAAACACACGAGCGATGGTGGTGCGTTTCACGCACCCTACGACTGTTTTTCGGCGGCTCTCAAACTTCGTCCGGGACCTCGTAGTTTTCGCGATAGGGCGGCTTGAGATGCTGGTTGGCTTCGTCGTTGCCGACGAAGGTCTCGGTCGCGCCGTCGAAGGTGAGCTTCGCGTTGCCCAGGCGGTAGCTCAGGTTGGCCATGTGCTCCAGGCAGGCGGCCATGTGGCCCTGCTCGACGTCGGCGTTGGGGGTCTGCCGGGTGCGGATCGAGTCGATGAAATTGGCCGCGTGCGGCTCGTCGGGGAAGCGGCCGAACTGCTCGGCGACGGCCTTCCCGAAGCCCGCCCCAAGCTCCTGGGGCCCCTCTCCGAACACCTGCCAGCCGCCGCCCACCCGGCTCACGTACATCATCCGCTTCGTGCCGTAGATTTCGATCCGCGAGGTGT
>JBDRTC010001213.1:0-2896 GCA_043824335.1 Planctomycetota bacterium
CATTCTTTGTTTTCGTCAGAATATCAGTGATGTCCCCTTTTCCGTCCTGGCTGGTCCATTGCCGTGTGGGGCCGATGCAGGCCCTTCCGAGTGTTCCCATGTTGTGCCTTCGTCGATCTTCGGTTTTGCGTCATGGCATCCCGATCCTACCCGACGGGCGAGGCCGAGTTCCAGCCCAAGAATTGGCCACTGCAAAGGGGTGCCACTGCCGGCTCGCCCAGCAGTGCCGTGCAAATGCTCCGGAAAATCAACGCTGGACAGGCCGAGGGTATCCGGGAAATTTGAGACGCCCGAAATCTCTGTAGGGGACGGCCTCTGTGCCGTTCCGCGGAGCCGCCGATTGCGCCGGAACGCCACAGAGGGCGTTCCCTACAGGCTCCAATTCCCGGACACCCGCGGACACGCCAGCGGTGGCGGGGCCTTTTGGCCCCCCTAGCGCCGGCGCGTCAACCAGCGCCGCCGAGCCCCATGAACAACACCCGCGGGCGCGTCGCCGGGGCTCCTGAGACCATTGCACACCGGCGACTTGTGTGCTACGATCAGCGTCATGGGACGGGGTGGTATTGCGCAGCGGCCGCCCAATTAACAACCTGCGGCTGCCGAACGAATAAATAGTTCCGCACACTTCATGCGCCAATGAAATTCACTCCTCTAGAATTGACGTGTCTCCGACGGGTAAACGGCTCCTACCCCATTCCGCATGACCCGACCGATGAGTCCGTCATTGCGATTGGCGAGCGCCCGTTGGAAACTGTGGATTCGATTGTCAGTGCGTTTGGTGAGTCGAGACGCGACGTGTGCAGCGCTGCAATAGAACGATTGAAGACATTTCAATGCATTGCCATTGTCCACTTGCATCATCCGAACGACTATGCGGAACAAAGTATCAAGAGTGGCAAGACAGCGCGACTCGTTTACGCAAAATCTAGCGAAGGCTATGGCGCCCTGCAAATTACTGAACGCGGGCAAGAGGTTCTTGGTAATCTCTTTGGCGTTAGGCTCCGGCGCATGCTGGGGGCTTGGTTCAACAAATTTGCTGACGACTATATTCGATTACTGCTTGCGTTGCTGCTTGGCATGTTTCTCTCTTCGGTTTTTGGATGGAAGCTCGACATCTTTCCCCAGGTTCAAGATGGTGCCGAACAATCGCATGGACCGGAGCCGGCGGCCGGGCCGGATTCCCATGGAGAGTCATCACGTCCGGCGCGGTGATGCGTGACGTTCGGGCACAGGAGCACGTAATCCGTATGGGATACCCTCCGCCGGGTGCCCCTGCTTGGCGGCGGGCGTTCGGAGTGGTGTGCCACTGCTTGGAACAAGCAGTGCCGTGGCGGGCGTGAGGAAGAACTCCCGCGAGAAGGCAGCGTCAGCCTGCGGGGGGTTTCGTGGGATAAATGGGGCTATGGCAGGGACCGGCAAGGCAAGGCGGCGGCGGAAAAAGGTCCGGCACTACGACGAGCCGGGAGACGACCACTTTCTCACCTTTTCTGCTGCCGGCGGATGCAACTGCTCGGCAACGACCGGAGCCGGACCATTCGCCCGAGTACGCAATGGCCTCGATGACGACCGCCGACTGGAGCGTTCACCGGGCAGGCAGTGGGTGTGGAACGGGCGTCGGCAGGTCGGACGCGAAGCACTGCTTGTTCCAAGCAGTGGCACACCCCGCCGGACGCCACGAAGCAAGGGCACCCGCGCGCACGGATCGAATGGTGCGTTGGCACGCACCCTACGGGGTTGGCGGCCCGGGCCTCAAGTCTCCGTCCACTCGCCGGGAATGGGCACGGGATAGTGGCCGTCGGGGCCGGGCTTAACGGGCGGCTCGGTGTCGTAGTTCATGTCGTCGATATTCTCGACGAACTGGAACTTGGAGTTCACCATCTCGTCCCAGGTGATGAGCTTGCCGGAGTGAACGGCCGCCCGGCCCATCAGGTCGGCAAAGTTCGAGTAGGCCGCCCGTTTCGCCTCGTTCTGGGGCTTGTCGTTGCGGATGCTGTCCAAGAGCACGTTCCACTCGGCATCCCAGGGACTGAACTTTTCCTCGGGCGCTTCCCAGACGATGTTGTCCTTCGTGATCCGCTGGTCCTTGTAGATGCGGACGTCCCCCTTGTGGATGTTGCCGGAGAACTGGGCCGCGCACTTGGTGCCGTGGGCGAACGTGGCGAATTCGCTGTAGCAATGCCCGGGGAGCCAGCGCACGCCGTCGGTCGCCTTGGTTCCGTCGGGGAAGGTCCACTCGATGGAGAAGGAGTCGAAGCCCTGACCGTGATCCTTGTTGTTGGCCGCTCGGCCGCCGATGGCGTGCGCCGTGGCCGGATGGTCGCCCTTGAGCCAGCAGATCTCGTCGATCTGGTGGATGTTCATTTCGGCGAACAGTCCCCCGGAGACCCAGAAGAAGCGGACGAAGTTGCGGATCTGCCAGAGCAGCTCATCGTATCCTTCCGGCTTCGGCCCCATGCCCCCGACCGGATGCATTCGGTACGCCCGGATGAGCTGGAGGTCGCCGAGTTCGCCGTCGCGAATGCGCTTGATCAGCTCCTGGCGGTTGACGCTGTGGCGGCATTGCAGGCCGGCGGCGACTTTGACGTTCTTCTTATCGGCCTCTTCTCCGGCGCGAATGAGTCGCCTGAGGCCCGGCGCGTCGGGTGCGAACGATTTCTCCATGAAGACGTTCACCCCTTTCTCCACGGCGTATTCCAGTTGCATCGGGCGGACGTAAGCGAAGCTGGTCAGCATCGCCACGTCGCTGGAACCGAGGCAATCGATGGCCTTCTTGTAGGCGTCGAAGCCGACGAACTGCCGCTCCTTGGGGACATCCATCCGATCGCTGAATTTCTTGCCGAGGGCGGTGTGCGCTCGGGTGATGCGATCCTCGACGACGTCGGCCATGGCGACCAGC
>JBDRTC010001214.1:0-2033 GCA_043824335.1 Planctomycetota bacterium
CCGGCAGGGGTGAAGTCAGACAGTCGAACTAACAGCCTAACGGCCTGGACCTTCGCCGGCGCTTGGCTCCCTTCCGCGTTTCCGACCTACGCGCTCTTGCGAAGCGCGAGCAGGTCGCGGAGTTCGTGGGGCATGCGCATGGAGACGGCGTTGGGCTCGCGTTGCAGGACTTGAAGGACCAACTCGAGGTGGTCCAGAGGCCCGACGGCCAGATCGAGGAAGATCCACCGTTGCCCTTTGATCTCGCAGTCGCCGCCCCCGTTTCCGCCGAGCCATTCCTGCCGCACCTGATACCCCGCCTTTTCAGCCAACGCAATCGCTTCTTCCAAGAGTTCCACCGTGTGCATCCCAGCTTCTCCAAATCGCCAGTGTCCTTGACCAGCGGCACAGACTCGGGCGGATTATAGCGGCTTGCGTTTCAGTTGCCGAGGCGTGTTCGACGATAGGGTCGGTAGCGGCTAACCCTTTTAGCTGGTTGGAGTTAAGACACGGCCTTCCGGTAAGACAGTGAGAAGAGCTTCGGTCGGATAAGGCGGCGAGTTTGGTGCCGCAAGCGTACTTTTAACGGTCAGGGACTTCAGCCAAGACAAAAATCGGAGCCACCCGTGACAATCACCGGCCCAGGCAACAGCCCGAGTCTGGAAGAGCAGATCGCAATTCTCAAGCAGCAATTGATGCAAGCGCAGAAGCTGACTGCCCTGGGCGAGTTGGTCGGCACGACGACCCACGAGTTCAACAACGTGCTGATGACGATCATCAACTATGCCAAGCTCGGGCTCCGCCACCGGGACGCCCCGACCCGGGAAAAGGCCTTTGGAAAGATCCTCGCCGCGGGCAATCGGGCGGCCAAGATCACCAACAGCGTGCTGGGGTTGGCTCGAAACCGGGCGAACGGGCAGGAAGCGACCGATCTGATCGCGCTGGTCGAAAACAGCCTCGTGCTCTTGGAGCGGGAGATGAGCAAGTTCCGCGTCAAGGTGGACCGGCAGTTTCTCCCCCTTCCGGAGGCCTACATCGACGGCAACCAGATCCAGCAGGTTTTGCTCAATCTCCTGATCAACGCCCGGCAGGCCATGCCAGGAGGCGGACGACTGATCATCAGGCTCTCGCACGACGCCAAAAGCGACATGATCGAGCTGGTGGTCCGCGATTTCGGTTGCGGCATCCCGGCCGAGGAGCTGCCGCACATCTTCGACTCCTTCTACACCACCAAGAAGGGGCCCGACTCCAGCGGGAAGGGTGGCACGGGCTTAGGGCTTTCGATGTGCAAAGACATTGTCGAGGCCCATCGGGGCCGCATCCGGGTCGACAGCACGGTGGGAAAAGGCACCGCCTTCACCCTGAAGCTGCCCACGGTGAGCAAGGCTGCCCCGACGCGGCCCCCGCTTCGCGCCCCGATCGCGCCCCAGCCCGACGCGGCCGGGCAGCCCGGCGTCGGAGCGAGCTAGCCCGACAATCCGGACGTCTATCGGCCGAGCGCCCCCGGTTCCCCCTCCCAAAAAACGGGCGAACCGTTGCCCCGGCCGGGAGCCCGAGGTACGCTTACCTGCGGATCCGGGTAAACCGTTTGCCCGGATCGCCCACCGGCCAGCGTAAGACAACTACGACAAAACTACCAGGAGCACATCATGAGTGAACCCGAATCGAAAAGGATCTCACGCCGCCGTGCGTTGGCGGCCACGCTGGGGGCGGCCGGCATCGCCGCGGTCGGCGGGGTCGCGGAGTCGGCCGAGCCGAGCCGGAAGCAACCGCTCAAAGGCAAGCGGGTGCTGGTGGCGATCGGCGAGTTCAGCGAGGGGATGGAAACCTACTACATGATCTACCGGCTCGTCGAGGAGGGGATCAAGCCGGTGGTGGCCGCCGCCGAAGTCAAGAGGCTTCAACTGGTGGTCCACGACTTCGAGCCCAAGTACTCGAACTACACCGAGATGCTCGGCTACCAGATTGACATCGACGTGGCCTACAAAGACGTCAACCCGGCCGACTACGACGGCCTGTTGATCCCCGGCGGGCGCGGCCCGGAGGAGATGCGG
>JBDRTC010001215.1:0-10922 GCA_043824335.1 Planctomycetota bacterium
TGCCGACGGCCGCTAAACACGAACGTCGATCCACGATCCATTCACGATTCCCCACTCTCCACTCTCCACTTCCCCCACCGCCATGTTCCTCGGCATCGAAATCGGCGGCACGAAGCTGCAACTGGGCGTGGGCCGGGGCAACGGCCAACCGCTGGTCGAGCTGGATCGGCTCGACGTCGACCCCGGGCGCGGCGCCGAGCCGATCCGCCACGAGATAGCGCGTGCTGCCAAGGCCCTGATTGAGCGCCACGCGATCAGGGCCGTTGGGATCGGCTTCGGCGGGCCGGTCGACGCGGCCACCGGACGCACGCTCCTGAGCCACCAGGTCGAGGGCTGGCGGGATTTCCCCCTGCGGGACTGGTGCCGCGAGACGCTCGGGCTGCCCACGGTCGTCTCGAACGACTCCGACAGCGCCGGGCTGGCCGAGGCCCGATTCGGGGCGGGCAAGGGGTACCGGGTCGTTTTCTACACCAACGTGGGAAGCGGCATCGGCGGGGCCCTGGTCGTCGAAGGCGAGGTTTATCGCGGCAGCTCGGGCGTGGCCGCGGAGATCGGGCACCTCCGCCCCGGGCTCCAATCCGACCGGCCCGAGGAAACACTCGAATCGCTCGCCAGCGGATTCGGCATCACGGCCGCCGTTCAGGCCCGACTGACCGATCCGGTCTCCCACTCCCTGGAGTCGCTCTTGGGCGACGAGCGCTCTGCGGAGCCCAAGGCGGTTCGCCAGCGCCTGATCGAGCGCGAGGAGGCCGACGAAAAAGACACGGCCGACCTGCTCGAGCGGTGCGGCGGGCAAGTCGACCGCCTGACCACCCGGCTCGTTGCCGAGGCCGCCCTGGCCGGCAACCGGCTCGCCCGGGAGGTCTTCCACCACGCCTGCCAGGCGTTCGGCTGGGGCATCGCCCAAGTGGTCACGCTGGTGGCGCCGAGCGTCGTGGTCGTGGGCGGCGGCGTGTCGTTGGCGGGCGACGAGCTGTTATTCATCCCCCTGCGGAATCACGTGCGCCGCTACGTCTTCCCGCCCCTGGACGGCACCTTCGAAATCGTCCCCGCCCAACTCGGCGAAGCGGTCGTCGTCCACGGCGCGTTGGCCCTGGCCGCGGGGCAGTGAACTGGACTTTCGGGGCGCGGCGGGTTGGAGAACACGGAGCTTAAGATGTATTACTGCAACTACTTGCGATTGTTAAACATCCAGCGGATGATGTCCTGCACAGGGGGGTTTATGGTAACTGACGACCTTAAATCGCTGCTTCCAAATAGATCACCTCTTCGCATCCGCCGTGTTCTCCGTGCCTCCGTGGTGTTTTCCCCGGTGATGGCAAAGTGATCGCAGTGTAGCACCATACAACGATCGTAGGACACAAGCAGATTTCCGGGCAGCGGGAGAATTCCTGCCAAGAAGGCGGCACAAGCAGCCTGGATCGCTTTTCAGCGGACTGCCTTCAGTTGGTGCGGCAGTTGTACTGCCGCACCTACGCTGGGGGCAGCAGTGCAACTGCTGCCCCAACCGGAACCGTCGGCTTAGTGCACGCAAATCTCGCCCGTCTCGCGCTGCCGCTCGGTTTCGTCCATGCGGTTGAGCCAGTCGGCCGTGTCTTGGGCTTCCGCCCGGGTGGCGAAGGTGTCGGCGACGGGGGCCGACGAGGTCGACGAGGCGATCACCACGTAGCGGCCCGTCGGGCTGGGAGCGATTCTGTAGCGGAGCATGGTGGTTTCTCCCGGTCTCCCGGTTTGGGAGGGGGACAGTCCCCGAGCTATTCTCTGGCCGCCCCTTAGTGTCTTCTACCTTATAGATCGCGAAATCGGGCCGAAGAGAGACACTCTGAGGCCGAATTTTTCCGATTTTTTCTCCGGCCCGGTGCGGACCTTCCATCGCCCCGCCCGGTTTGCTATTCTCAGGGGAACATTGAGGGAAAGGATAACGAAAATGTCAGATTTATCGGGCAAGGTGGCGGTGGTCACCGGAGGCGGCGGAATCTTGTGCAGTGCCATGAGCAAGGCACTGGCCGGCCGAGGCGCGACGGCGGCCGTCGTCGACCTGAATCTCGAAGCCGCCCAAAAGGTGGTCGACGAGATCACCGCAAGCGGCCAAAAAGCAGTAGCCGTGGGGGCCGACGTGCTCAGCCGCGAAAGCCTCCTGGAAGCGGCCGAAACGATCCACAGCCGGTGCGGCCCGGTCGACATCCTCGTCAACGGCGCGGGCGGAAACAAGGCGGAAGCGACCGCGGGCGGGGAAATGTCGTTTTTCGACATCCCGGCCGACGCGATCCAGTGGGTCTTCAACTTGAACTGCCTGGGCACGATCCTGGCTTCCCAGGTGTTCGTCCGCGACATGGTCGAGAGGAAAGCGGGGGTGGTGGTCAACATCGGCTCGATGTGCGGCATTCGGCCGCTCACTCGCGTGGTCAGCTACTCGGCGGCCAAGGCGGCGATCGCCAACTTCACCCAGTGGCTGGCCGTCCATTTGGCCCAGGAGTACAGCCCCAAAATTCGCGTCAACGCCATCGCCCCGGGCTTCTTCCTCACCGCGCAGAACGAGTACCTCCTGATCGACCGCCAGACCAAGAAGCCCACGCCGCGGGGCGAGACCATCCTCGCCCACACGCCGGCGGGGAAATACGGTGTCCCGGAGGACCTGCTCGGCACGCTCCTGTGGCTGGTGAGCGACGAGTCGGCCTTCGTCTCCGGGACGATTATCCCGGTCGACGGAGGTTTTGCGGCGTTTGCGGGCGTGTAGAAGCGCGGCGGTGTGTCGATCCTGTTGTTTTTCGGCCCCGAACGCCCGGGGACGGCGTTCCCCGGGGGATTGGAGCGGTTGACACGTGCGTACACCACCCCCCGGGGACCGCAGTCCCCGGGCGTTAAGGTCGACCCAAGCAATGAGAGGGGAATCTCCGATGTCCGATGCAAAACGCAAGCGGAAGATCACCAGGCGGACGGCCGTCCGACGAGTCGCGGCCGCGGCGGCCGGCTTTGCCGGGGCCGGGTCCATGAATCTTGCAGCGGAGCCGGTGTCCCAGGCCGGAATCCACGTGGAAAGCCAGCCCACGGGAGCGGAGATATGGCAGGTCACCACGGAGGAGCTCTCCCACTCGAACATCTACTGCGAGGTGCCCTACTGCTCGCGCGACTCGCGGTACTTCGTTTACGAGAGGACCAACCCAAAACTCACGAAGAACCGCGCCGAGTTCATGGTCGTCGAGCTGGGCACCTGGAAACAGCACCGGCTCGATACCTCCACCGGGCTCCGCGGAAGCGCCATCTCGCACGACGGGCTCTTCTACTACCTTAAAGAGGCCGACGACGGGGAGTTGGACCTGATGCGGGCCGATCTGGCCGACGGCTTGACCGAGAAGGTCTATCGGTTCCAGGACGACGTACGCGTGCGCAGCCTGGGCACCGTCTCCACCGATCGCCGCTACTACGCCGGCGGCACGAAAACCGACCCCGGCTGGGCAATGTTCGACGTCCTCCTCGTCGATCTTGAAGAGGGCACGCAAAAAATCCTCGACCGGGACCCGTTCATCCTCAACCCTCACCCCCAATTCGAGCCCGGCGAAGGCCGGCAACTGATGATCCAGCACAACCGGGGCGGCAAATACTCGGCCGACGGGAAGCTCCAGCGGCTCGTCGGGCCGGAGGGGGCCACGCTCTATCTGCTCTCGGTCCCCGACGGAAAGCGGACCGAACTCCAGGTGGGGAAGCCGTACACCACGCCTTGCACCGGCCACGAAGCCTGGATCGGCAACTCCCAGGAAATGCTGCTGACGGTTTCCGCAAGCGGCGACTACGCCCCGGAGAAAGGCAACCTACTGGGCGTCCGGGCCAGCCAACCGGCACGCGTGGTGGCCAAGGGGTACCGGTTCGCCCACGTGGGCGTGAGCCGCTGCGGACGGCTCTTCTCCTGCGACGACTTTCAGGGCGCCTACCGGCTGGTGATCGGCTCCAACCAGACGGGCAAGATGGCCGTGGTCTGCGAGTCGAAGAGTGCGCCCACCGGCAGCCAGAACACCCACCCACACCCGTATTTGACCCCCGATCTGAAATGGGTCATTTTCAACTCCAATCGCAGCGGCTTCCCGCACATCTACGCCGCCAGCGTTCCGGAGGGGATGATCGAGGAGGTGTTGGAAGCGTAAGCGAGTAGGCGGTAGGCGGTAGGCGCTGGCTCTAAGCTTGGAACGCTCTGGCGAACACAATCTGGGAGCAGACCAGCACGTGCGTCCCGTAGACGCGTTCCCAGCGATGAATCGCTGGGCTATTTCCGATTGTCCCTCCGGGACATAAGGTATTCCCGCACAAAGTGCTGCGTCGCGGGGCGCGATGAAACTTGGTGCCATTGGGTAGTAAGTACTGAGGCTATCCCGCCGCTTCCGGATCGAACGGCGTATCGCTCGGGTCGGACGTATCCTCGGCGATCCATTTTTCTTTGCGGTGCCATCGGACGCCCGTGAGTTGGGGCTGGGCCCCGAGCCAGCGGTCGAGAGCCGAGAGCAGGCGTCTCAGGGAAGAACTGTCGGGCGGGGCGAAGACCTGGTGGGTCAGGGCGACGTGCCGCTTCTCGGCCGGCGACTCGGGCGCCCACTCGACGCTCGCGACCCAAAGGTCGTCCCTCCATTCCAGCACCAGCGCGAACCGCTTCAACCCCACCACGCACTCCACCCGCTGGGCATTTTGGACCGTGCCGCGGTTCTCGATCCCCACCCGATCGGCCGCCAGACCGTCGCAGAGCATCTGGAACAGGCGGATGCCTACCAGCAGCCCGTCTTCCGGGTCGTCCTGGAAAAACTCGGCTTCGTTGCCGGAAAAGACAACGACCGTACGCACGCCGGGCGGGTCCTGCCCGGAGACGTTCGCCGGGCGCCGGACCGCCGTCCGAAACAGCAAGATCACCGCGGCCATGAATCCCAGAATAAGGAGCGTGGAGGTTACCCCGTCCATCGACGCGCCCTTCAATCGGAGGTCACAAGTCCCTTCTCAGGTGGATAAAGCCGCCCGGCGCCCATTCTAACGCGATAACCCTCCAGCGTGATACCCGGGGGGCCAGTGAAGGAGTATGCTTAGAGAGCGTTGCGAACCGCAGGGAGCCTTTTCATGCCGCGCCGCGTGAATCTACCGCCACACGAGGAGCCGGGCCCCGACGGGACCAAGCCCGCCGGGTGGTGGCACGAGTCGGACGACGCCCGAAAGCTCGTCTGCGATTTGTGCCCCCGCGCCTGCGTGCTGGCGCCCGGGAAGCGGGGCTTCTGCTTCGTGCGGCAGAATCTCGACGGACGCATGGTCTCGACCACCTACGGCCGCAGCACCGGGTTTTGCATCGATCCGATCGAGAAAAAGCCGCTCAATCAGTTCTATCCCGGCACCTCGGTCCTCTCCTTCGGCACGGCCGGCTGCAACCTGGGCTGCAAGTTCTGCCAGAACTGGACCAGCTCCCGCTCGCGCCAGGTCGACGCCTCCTGCGACCTGGCCGATCCCGAGGCCATTGCCGAGGCCGCCCACGAACACGACTGCCGGAGCGTCGCCTTCACCTACAACGATCCGATCGTCTGGGCCGAGTACGCCATCGACACCGCCCGGGCCTGCCGCGCTTTGGGCATCAAAACGGTGGCCGTCACCAACGGGTACATCATGCCGGCCGCCCGGCGGGCGCTGTTCGAGGGGATCGACGCGGCCAACGTCGATCTCAAGGCCTTTCGCGAGGAATTTTACCGGGAACTGACCGGCGGCCATCTGGAGCCCGTGCTCGACACGCTCCGGTGGCTGGTGCGCGAGAGCAACGTTTGGGTGGAGATCACCAACCTGATTGTGCCGGGGGAGAACGATTCTCTGGAAGAGTTGAAGCGGATGTGCGGGTGGATTGTCGAGGAGTTGGGGCCCGAGGTGCCGGTCCATTTTTCGGCGTTCCATCCCGATTTCCAGATGACCGACCGCCCTCGCACGCCGCCGGCCACGCTCGCCTCGGCGTACGACGTGGCCCAACGGGCCGGAGTGCGGTATGTTTATACGGGGAACATTAGCGACCGCGGCCGCCAGTCGACCTATTGTCCGGGCTGCGGCGAGGTGCTCGTCGAGCGGGACGGATACCAATTGGGCGTGTATGCCCTGGAGGGCGACAAGTGCGGGCATTGCGGCTCAGCCGTTGCCGGCCGGTTCGACGATCGCCCGGGCCGGTGGGGAAACCGCCGAGTGCCGGTTCGCATCTCCTCGCCGGCTTCGGGTGCCACTGGCGTCTCGCCAGTGCCGCGAGAACACGGGCAACATGCCCGTGCCACCCCCTCGCCAGCTTGCCCTGAAACGAGTCCGCCGGAGTCGAAGGGAGGAAACACGATGCAATCCGAACGCCCTGAACCATCGGAGCCCAAGCGGGTGGTCCCGGATCGTCCCGAGCTGACCGGCGATGAGGAACAGCTCGTGCTCCAGACGGCCGCGCGCCGCGTGACGGCGGCCGTGAAGAGCCTGCCCAGCGAGCGGCTCGACGAGGTGTTGGCCGACGTGGGCGCAAAGCCCGTGTGGGGGGCATTCGTCAGCCTCAAGCGGGCCGGCCAGTTGCGTTCCTGTTGCGGGTCGTTGGGGCAATCCATGCCGCTTTCGACGGCGCTGGACCACGCCTCGGTCCGCGCGGCCAGGGAGGACCCCCGCTTCCCACCCATTTCGCCCACCGAGCTGGAACATCTCGACATGGAAGTCTGGCTCTTGTGGAGGCCGCAGGAAGTGGCCGCGCGGGGCAAGGACCGGGTGAATGCCGTGACCATTGGGAAGCACGGGCTCCAGATCATCCGCGGCGCGGCGAGGGGGCTCCTGCTCCCCGGCGTGGCCGTGGAGCACAAGCTCGACGCCGAAGGCTTTTTGGAGCAGGTTTGCCGCAAGGCCGGTCTCCCCAAAGACGCCTGGATCTCCGACGACGCGACCCTGCTGACCTTCGAGGGACACGCAATCCAGGGCCGGCTGGAGCCCGGCCCCTCGGCCGACGTCGCGGCGGCGGCCCCCGGCGGTCCCACGCGAGCCGAGGTCGCCCTGTTGGCCGACTTCTGCCGGCGGAACCTGGTGGCGCTCGTCTACGGGGCAACGCCCAGCTCCTACCTGACCGGCGGATACGACGGAAACGTCTGCGGCGCGGCCGTGAGCGTCCAGGCGCCGGGCCAGGCGGACAAAGTGGAGTGCAGCAAGGTTTCTTTGCGCGCGGAGGTCCCCCTCCAGTCCTCGCTGTTCGAGCTGGTCCGGTCGGCGGCGCTTGCCCTTCAGGCGCGGCGGATCGATCTCCGGGCCGCGGAAAGCGCATCGCTCGCGGTGAGCGTCTTTTGGGACTCGGCCATGCAGGGCACCGCGGCCGAGCCGGCGCTGGCGGGCGTCGACCCGCGCCGCCGGGCGGTGATGGTGATCGATCAGTCGAGGTGGGCCATGGCCTACGATCCAGACCGCTCGGCCGAGGAACTCTTGACCCAAGCGATCGAAAAGGCCCAATTTCGCGAGGCGTCGCGGGCGGCCGTTTTCAGCCTCGAGGTCATGTCGACCGAGCCGCGGCTGGCGCTTCACAACGTGCCGCGCCCGCAGCCGGGGACCTCCGTGCGCGCGCCCGCGGTGGCCGGCCGCTTCTACCCGAACCATCCGGACGAGCTCAGCCGAACACTCGACGATCTTCTGCCGCCGAAGCGCACGCCGCAGTCCTGGGCCGGGGCGATGGTCCCGCACGCCGGATGGATCTTCTCCGGCCGGCTGGCGGCCGAGGTGCTGAGCCGGGTGCGAATACCCGAGCAAGTGATCGTCGTTTGCCCAAAGCACGGCCGGGCCGGGGCCGATTGGGCCGTCGCGCCGCACGAGACCTGGTCGTTGCCGGGCGGCGACGTGCCGGCGGACCCCGAGTTGGCCCGGCAGTTGGCCGAAGCCGTGACCGGCCTGGAACTCGACGCCGCGGCCCACGCCCAGGAGCACGCCATCGAGGTCCAGTTGCCGCTTCTCGCCCGGCTGGCTCCCCAGACGCGCGTGGTGGGCATCGCCATACAGGGCGGCGATCTGGCCGGCCTCAAGCGGTTCGCCGAGGAGATGGCCGGCGTCCTTCGCGGCCTGCCGAACCGTCCGCTGTTGGTGATCTCGACCGACATGAACCACTACGCCGGCGACGCCGAAACCCGCCGCCTGGACCGAGTCGCCCTGGATCGCATCGAGAGTCTTGACCCGGCCGGCCTCTTCGAGACGGTGATGGAGAACGGGATCAGCATGTGCGGCGTTCGAGCGGCGGTGCTCGTGATGGAAACGCTCCGCCGGCTCGACTCGCTCGAGCGGTGCGAGCCGGTCGGCTACGCCACCAGCGCCGACGCCTCCGGCGACACCAGCCGCGTCGTGGGCTACGCGGGGATGCTCTTCGCGTAGGGGCCGCTAGCGCACTTCCTGGATCGCCCGCAGCACGTCTCTTCGGCTGATCTGCCCGACGAGCCGCCCTTTATCCACAACCGGCAGGCGGCGGAATCTTTCATTCAAGAAGAGATCGGCGACTTTCAGGATATCCGTGTCGGGCGTAATCGTCGTGGCACCGGTCGACATCAAGTCCTTGACCAGTGCCGTGGGCAGGTTGTGGTACTGCGCCTCCAGCAGGGTCTTCAGGCAATCGCGCTCCGACAAGATTCCCACCAGATTGCCCGCTTCGTCCACGACGGGCATGCCGGAGATCCGGTGCTTCAACAACAGACCGATGGCGTCGTAGGCGTCGGTCTCCGGGCAAACGGTGACCAACTCCTTCACCATGTAATCTTCTGCCTTGAAAGCCGATGCCATGTTCTTCACCCCCGTTCTACTGCAAATGTCGCAATAGGTTGTGATCTTGGCGTTTGGGTGGCTGGGGCAAAGCGAAGCGGTGCCCCAGTTTGGCACGACCTGGGGCTTCGCTGCGCTCAGCCGCCAGCCACCCAAAAATTCGAGTGACAAGTGGTACTCGCGAAGCAACGTCCCCCCAGCTTACCGTCCGCCGCCTCATTTTAGCATGCCGTGAACCGACGGCAAGAATGAGAACAGACGCCGAAAGCGCGAGGCAAGCGTTTGGCCGAACGTAGGTGGGGGGTCTTCGGTCGCCGGTTGGCCCGTTACCAGCTCCGAGCGGAGCCCCGGGTCCGACACCTGGGTGAGCAGCCCTCGCTTGAACTGCTGGAACCGGTGCTCAGGCCGCTCCCGCGCCCGGAGGAACATGCCCCGAACCAGCCCCGCCGAGAGCCTCCCTTCCTCGACCGCCTGGAGTACCCGATCGACGAACCCGTCCTCCTCGGGCGCGGCGGTCCGCAGGCCCGCCTTGATCGTGGCGGCGTCGAGCCCCACCGTGCCGGCCTGGGAGGCGGCGGTCGAGACGACGAGCAGTGCCAAGATCGACGCCATCGTGGTCGACGGATTTCTGAGCATCGCCTTGTAACTCCGTGAATAAACGACCTGATTCCAGGTGGAAAGAAAGAACGAGGGGGTCCGCTTGTAGTCGAATTGTCCGGGCAGTGCAAGAGCAGCGGGTATCGTTGCCTGAGCTACCCAACTATCCCAATCTTCCCGGCGCTGCGGCCAACTGCTCTTGAGCGCCGGGGGCATTTTCGCTACAAGCCGCCGGTCTACCTTTCTTTGTAGCTGGACTTTTCGCGGTTCGCACGTCGCTCCCCGTGACGAGGAGGCATCTCGATGCACCTGCGTCTTGCCGTCGTTTTCTCATGCTGTCTCTTGCCCGCTATGTCTGCGTTTGCGGAGCAGCCGTTCCCCTACACCGCCTATATCACCAGCGACGACGTTTACGTCCGCAGCGGACCGGGGCAAAGCTACTATCCGACCGACAAGCTCAAGGAGGGCGATAAGGTCGAGATTTACCGGCACGACCCCGGAGGGTGGTACGCAATTCGTCCCGTTGAGGGAAGCTTTAGCTGGATCTCCGGCCGGTATCTCGAAGTGGGCGAGGGCGGCCTGGGGACGATCGTTGGCGATCGCGTCGCGGCCCGGGTGGGGAGCGCGTTCAGCGAGGTCCGCGACGTCATCCAGGTCCGGCTGCACGAAGGCGAAAGCGTCGAGGTGATCGGCCAGAAAGAGTTCGGTGGCCAGCCAGGGTCAGGCACCTGGTACAAGATCGCGCCCCCCTCGGGTGAGTTCCGCTGGGTGTTCGGCCGGTTTGTCGATCCCGACTACCACCATAGCGGAGTGCGCAAGGCGCCTGCGGGAAACAGTCCGCTGGTCGAGACCGCCGAGCCCTCGGCCGAGCTGGCGCCGGTGGCGGGGCGAGTGGCAAAGCGCTGGTCCACGTCGTCCACCGCGAGCCAGCAGGGTCCCGCGGCCTCGGATCGGGTCGAAGCCGAGTCGCCGGCCCCGCAGACCAGTGCATTCCCCGAAACGGCGGCCGATCCCTCGCAAAGCGATGCGCCGCGACGCCTCTCGCCCGAGGAGTTTCGGGCCGAGCTGAACGAGATCGACATGGAGCTGTCGATCATGCTCGCCGAGGAGCCGACCGTCTGGAAATCCGACGACCTGGTGGTTCGCGCCCAGGCGCTTTTGACCGAAGCCGAGACGGCCGTGGAACGGGGCCGCGTGCGTCTCTTGGCCAACAAGATCGCCCAATCCGACGACGTGAAACGCCGCTACGACGCCGTCAACGGCACTCGCGCGGCCACCGAGCGGCACAACCGCCAGTTGGCCGAACTGGGCCAGGCGCAAGAGGCCGCCAGTTCGCCGCCTGCCACGGCCGCCCGCTTCGACGGCGTGGGCCGGCTTGCCCGGGTCGTGCCCCCCAAGCTGGGATTTCCCCGGTACGCCCTGGTCGACGAGAAGGGGGACGTGCGTTGTTTCGTCACCGCGGCGCCGGGCGTCAACATGAACTACTACCTCGGGCACACCATCGGCGTGAGCGGGGCCCGCGGCTACATCACCGACAAGCGGGCCCAGCACGTCACCGCAAAATACGTCACTCCGCT
>JBDRTC010001216.1:0-3685 GCA_043824335.1 Planctomycetota bacterium
GCATGAGCGGCCTTCCCATGCTCAGACCGAAGACGTAGAAGCAGATGATCGCCCATGTACATTGACATCCCGGCGCCTCCCGTCTACATTCACAGGTAGACGCCGGAACAAGGGACGATGGCCTTCTTCACGACGGAAGCCTGACTTTGCTCGACTCGCGCAGGGGAAAAGCCCCCGTCCCTTCTCTCTTCCCGTGCTTTTCAGAACCCGGAATTCGAGGCCGCCGATGACAGACGTCATGGCCACGGCGAAGAGGATCATCGCCAACGTGGAGAAGGTGATCGTGGGCAAGCGGCGGCAGATCATCTTGTCGCTGGTCTCCTGGTTCTGCGAGGGGCACATCCTCCTGGAGGACGTGCCCGGCGTGGCCAAGACGATGCTCGCCCGGGCGCTGGCCAGGAGCGTGGGCTGCTCGTTCAAGCGGATCCAGTGTACGCCCGACCTGCTCCCCACCGACGTGACCGGGGGCTCGATCTTCAACCAGAAGACGGCCGAGTTCGAGTTCCGCCCGGGGCCGATCTTCGCCCAGATCGTGCTTTCCGACGAGATCAACCGGGCGACGCCCCGAACGCAGGCGGCCCTGCTCGAAGCAATGGCCGAAGGCCGGGTCACGGTCGACGGCGTCACCCATGTACTCAAGCCGCCCTTTCTGGTCATGGCCACGCAGAACCCGATCGACCACGAAGGGACGTTCCCGCTCCCCGAAGCCCAGTTGGACCGTTTCCTCATGCGCTTCAGCCTCGGCTACCCCAGCATGGACGACGAGCTGAAAATGCTCGAACGGCTCCAGAAGGGACATCCGCTGGATCGGCTCGAGCCGGTCGTTTCGCCGGAGGAATTGGTGGCCTGCCAGCAGGCGGTGCGCGAGATCCACGTCGACGAGAAGATTCGCCGGTACCTGACGCAGATCGTCCACGATACGCGCAAGTGCGACGATTTGAGCCTGGGCGGCAGCCCCCGGGCGTCGATCGCGCTTTTCCGCACGTCGCAGGCGCTGGCCGCCGCTTCTGGGCGCGACTTCGTGCAGCCCGACGACGTCAAACGCGTGGCCGCTTCGGTGCTCGTGCACCGGTTGATCCTGCGGCCCGAGAGCCGACTGCGAAAGATCACGGCCGAGTCGGTCGTGGAAGAGATCGTCGAGGAAGTCCCCGTTCCCATTCTTTCGGAACAAGGGCCCGACTGGCGATGAAGTGGTATGCCGGAGCCTGCCTGCTTTTGCTCGTGGCCCTGGTTCTGAACCTGGGACTTCTCGCCTACGCCATGTACGCCCTGTTGGGCGTGATGCTGGTGAGCCGGTTCCTCACCCGAACCTGGGCCGAAAGCCTCTCGGCCACCCGGGTGTGCAACAGCGTTTCGGTCAACGTGGGCGACACGGTGGCCGTGGTGATCGCCGTGAAGAATTCCGGCGTGCTGCCGATCCCCTGGGTGCTCGTGGAGGATCTCCTTCCCCGGCACGCCCTGATTCCCCCGCCGCCGCGGTTGGGCGTGATCGGACGGCGCCTCCAACTGGCCATGCTCCCGGGGCGCGGGCGAAAATCGTTCCTCTACCAGCTCGAGTGCCGCCAGCGGGGCTATTTCCAGATCGGCCCCCTGATGATGGAGACCGGCGATCTGTTTGGGCTCCACCGCCGCTACCGCGTGGTCACCGAGCCGCACTTCCTCCTGGTCTATCCCGAGGTGCTCGCGCTGGAAGGGTTCGACGTCGCCTCGCGGCGCCCCATCGGCGAAGTCCGCATGACCTACCGCCTGTTCGAAGACCCCACGCGGATCGCGGGCGTCAGGCACTACGAGGCGGGCGATCCGCTCAACCGAGTCCATTGGCCGGCCACCGCGCGCACGGGGGAGCTTCAGTGCAAAGTCTACGAGCCATCGACGGTCGCCGGGGCCACCATCCTCCTCGACTTCCACGAGAACGCCTACGCGCCGCGTGACCGGGCCGTCCGCTCCGAGCTGGCCGTTACCACGGCCGCGTCGCTGGCCAACGCCGTTTACGAGATGAACCAGCAGGTCGGACTGGTCACCAACGGCCGCGACGCCGCCGACCGCTTGCGCCAGGAGGGGTGGGACTACGACATCCGTTCCCGCCAGGCGGCCCGCCGGGTGGCGGCAATGCGCGACTCCAGCGACCGGCTGGAACCGGTCGTGGTCGAGACCCGCCGCGGCGCCGAGCAACTGATGCGCATCCTCGAATCGCTCGCCCGGGTGGAGCTTACCGACGGATTGACCTTCGCCCAATTGATCGCCGAAACGGCAAGCCGGCTACCCCGCGACGCCACCGTGCTGGCGATCCTCTCCTCGGTCACCGACGAGACGGCCGTCACCCTGGGGAACCTTCGCCGCCACGGCTTCGCGGTCACCGTGATCCTGAACGTTTACGGAGTCCATGAGTTTGAAGTTTCCGCCGGCCGGCTTCTGGCCGAAGGGATCGAAGCCCGCCATCTGGAGGATCGGGCGTCCATCGCCACCGTTTGCCGGGACTACGTGCTCCGATGACCCGCCGACTCGACAAAACGCTGGCCGACTACGTGGCAATCGCCATCAGCCCCGTGCTGATCATGCTGCTCGTCGGCAGCCTGGTCTTCTTTCTCATCGAGGTCTTCTACCAAGGCAACTATTCGGGGCGGCTCCACTGGGTGATGGGCCTGTTCACCATGGCGGCCGTGCTCGTGGGGCGGATCGCCATCGAAGAGGGGAAGGAACGCGCTGCAGCGTTCGCCGCCCCGCTGGGCATCGTCACGTACCTGGCCCTCTTCAAGTTCGTCCAGTTCCAAGGCGGACTCTTGGGCAGCGTGAGCTGGGCTGCAAACTTGTTCCTGCTCGGGCTGGTCTGGTGGGCTGCCCACAAGCTGACCTGGGACTGCACTCTGATCGACGAGAACGAAGACGCCTCGGGCGAGGGCCTGATGCAAAGCATCGGGCTCGACGACAACCCGGCCAACACCGGCCCGGCGGTCTCCGAGGAACCGAGACGAGACGAAGAAGAGCCTGAGGGCGTCACCTCGCGCGGCCAAGAGCCTTCCGGTTGGTGGAAGCGTTTTGTCGAGCGACGGCGCCGGCCGCACGCTCCGGGCGTTTGGGTCGTCTATTTCTCGCTCGCCGCCCTGCCGCTCTTCGGCGCCGGGCAGTTGTTCATCCCCGCAGAGGATACCGAGACCCGCCGCTATGCCTTCTCCCTCTTGTTCGTGTACGTCGCCAGCGGTCTTGGCCTCTTGCTTTCGACCAGTTTTTTGGGCCTTCGCCGCTATCTCCGCCAGCGACACCTGGAAATGCCCGCGGCCATGGCCGGCGTGTGGATTGCGATCGGCTGCGCCCTGATCGTCGGTCTTTTGCTCGTCTCGGCGCTATTGCCACGGCCCGGGGCGGAACTCGACATTGCCAAGCTTCCGTTTAGCGTCGACTCGCCCACTCGGCAGTCGTCGCGGCACGCGATGACCCAAGGCGATCCGGCCGACGAAGACAAGGGCGGCCCCCGCTCCGGCACAAGTGAGGAGGATCAAGAGTCGCCTCCGGAGTCGGAGGGCGACGAGCCCGGCTCGCAGGGTGGATCGGAGTCGAAATCCGAAGAAGAAGGCCCCGGTTCCGGATCGGAAGGGAAGGAAGGCACTTCAGGGCCCGGGCCCGAGGGCGAAAAGGGAAGCGCCGGCTCCGAATCCGACGCTAAAGGTGAAGGTTCCCAAAAGGGGTC
>JBDRTC010001217.1:0-3818 GCA_043824335.1 Planctomycetota bacterium
TGGGGACGAGAGGTTTATCGCTTAGGCTCTCAGCCCAGGCTCCCCGAGACTTCGCCCCCCTCTGTGAGGGGGAGCTGGCTTCGCTGCTCCTCGGTCTCGCATGTTCGGAGACGCCCTTCTGGCGAGAGCCATGAATGGGAACGTTTGAGCCCCCGGCGGCAGCCTCTATCTCCGCAGCACGATGTACCTGAGCGCTGGCATCGCATCGGCCGCCGGTCTGATCGTCGGCATCCTTGGCGCACTTGTCTTGTTCAGAAGGCGCCGACGTACAACCTAAAACCTGCACCAGGCTCCGAATGTCTTCGACAGCGGTTCTGCGCTCCAAGATCCGGCTCCAGCCGGACTGCACCGGGACATTACGCCGTCGAAACCACCGGTCGGCTAAGCGAGATGCCAAGAGAATCGAACGCGAGAGCGGAGCTTGGTCGAATCCGCTAGCGCCCCTGATCCGGGCCGGCATTGCCGCGAGCGAAAGCCACCAGAACCAGGCGGTTACCAGCATCGTCTCGACCTGCTACGAGTCGGCGCCGCCGGGCAACTGTTCATGGCCGGCGAACTCGAAGAGGTGGTGCCCGTCGATGATGCCGAGCTATTGGATCGAGCGAACCCGGTAGCCGAAGACGGCAAGGTGAGGCTCGACCGGGAAGTCATCGAAGCCAGGCAGGACGCCCAGGTCCGAGCAATGCTGGAGGACAGCCCGTTCGCGCTGGTCATCCTCGGCGGGGCACACGACCTGGCGGACAACGTGAGCAAGCTGGCTCGCGGCGAGGGCGAGTATGTGAGGGTGACGACGCGGTGGGGCCGGCGGTTTGGGGGTTGAGGAGGCGGAGTAGGCGTTGGAACGCCAGGTTGCCAACGGATCAGACGCGCCGGTGGATAGCGGAGGTTATGATCCCATCCCTGTGTAAACGGCCCCCTCCGGCAGGCTATAAGGCTGCTGCGCCACCAAGATGCGGGCCGCTCTCCGCGATTGGAAATCGCGGCACGTAGACCCGCCACCAAAGAGTATCGTGCTATCAGTAGTGTGCTAACCGGTGTGCGTATAGGTAGTTACGATTTTGCGCTTGACTTCCGCCAGAAGATAACCGATATTACCTCTGGAGTTGGAGTGGGGCCTGCCCGGCCTCAATATGCCGCCTTCCCGGCGGCTCCCAACTCCTTTTTTATGCGCTTTCATCACCACGTCTTGCGAACCCTCGCTTGCCCATTGGGTAGCGTATCCCATCGCTGAATTCCCATTCTTTCGCGTCCCTCGACTTGCCCGGACCATTCCAGATTCCGGAGTTTTGTCATCCAGGAGGTGAAGCGACGATCGCCAGCAGCGCGTCTGCCTAAAATGTACGCTCCGATGTCCGCAAGCTGAATGCCTGGAGAAACATGAGATACGCCAATGAGCGGATAATGCGAGACGTTCGGAAGCTTCACACCTGACACAAATCTGCGAATGGCAATGGCTGCATCGCGGTCTGCCAACTTCTCGTCAAAAACCAAGTTCACGGTTCGGCCAATGGCTAACTCTGCGGCCGCTGCCGAGACTCTCTTCAGGACTTCAACAATTGGAAAGGCCAATTTCTCTTCCCCGACTCGTTTGAGGATATCTTGTGCTCCGTATACGGCAGCCCCAAACACAAGGATGGTGTATTTCACCTTAATCTTCGCGCATTCCGCCAACACGTCCTGGACCAGGCTATGATTGACCGAATAGCCGTGTTTTTCCGCCATCCGAAACGAGGTTGCAGATAGCAGATTTTTTCCTTTGAGTTCGTGTTGCAGATTGCGGGCGTGCTTTCGCCCGAAATGCGTCTGCCGTGCCCTGTAGATAATCTGGTCTAGTTCCCGTACAGTTTCGTTGCGCATCAAACACGCAACTACCGAGGTCACGCCGCCTTCTGGTGGATATGACTCGTCAAAGAAACACCACATACTTAGTTCTCCTGACAGCACCTACTCCGCGGCCCTACACCACGGGCCGCCCTCCGCTCCTTCAACTGACGACCCGCAGTCCAGACGACCCCGTTTCCAGATATTCGCGCCTGAAGCTGCCCTCCGTTGCATTGAGTAGCTTGCACAATTCCGCGATCGTGTGCCGGTACGCCCCGAGATAGGTGTTCACCATATCCTGGAACACGGTTGGGGTTTCAACTGGAATCGGGTATGGCTCCACCTTGCGCCATCCGTTTTTGGCTAGCTGGGCGAAGAGGGTCCGGCTGTGGCGCTGGGTGATTTGGCCAAGATTGCCGGCCCTCATCACGATTGCCGCCATCGAGACGCGCCACTGCATCTTGAGATCCGGCAACTTGTGCAGTGACAGCCCACGAAGTTGATGCTTGATTTCGTCTTCCGGCATCAACAACTCGGCAGCAAACCGATCAGCCTCCCGCTCCATGTCCGGAGATGGATGTTGATGCATGATCAGGTGCCCAAGTTCGTGAGCAAGAGTGAATCGCAAGCGATCTCCGGGAATGGTCTCGTTAATGAATGCGACTTGGGGCGACCCAGGTGCCACTTGAACGACCGCGTCGATGTGGTTGCTATTCAGAAGCGTTTTGTGAAGAACAGCGCCAGCGCTCTCAATCGCCGCCACAAGACTGGCAACCGGCCCCATCGGAAGCCGCCAAGCCAGGCGGACCTTTCGGGCAATATCCTCGGGGCTGTCGTAGCTGTCCACGTCCATTACGGGCAAATCGAAAGGTGTTTCAACCTCGACGCCGCGAATAAGGCGATTGACGTGAAAGCGAAAGATGTTTAGGCGTGCTTGGATAACGCGAAGGCTGCCCACGGAAAGCCGCGCCCGCTTACGGTGATAGAACACAGGGCTCGCAAAACCGTACACAGCGTCAGATTGACAAAAGAAGCCTGCGGGAAAGTCGAGAACACGCGCGATGGAACTCAGGTCCTCATCTGACACGACCAGGTTTCCGCTCTCATACTTTGAATACTTGCTTTGAGAGATGCCAATCTGATCGGCTAGGCCAGATTGCGTGAATCCCCGCCCCTCCCGAGCGATGGCCAACATATCTGGATTCACGTGATCACCCACTGGCATTCTCCTTCGCAGCTTGCCTTGGGCGAACCACTGGCTTCTGGACCGTGGTTGTTGCGTTTCCGTCAGCGTCAAACAGGTATCCTGTCATGTCACCGCCAACAGGAATTTCCCATCGTCGACTATTCGCGTACCAACAACTTAGGCTGGTCTCTCGGATGTCTCTCCAGATGTCATCCAGGCGATACCCGAGAATCACATGAGTCGCGGCCTCCATTCCTTCCAGCCTTTTCTGATAGAGCAGGTTCACTTGTTGGTCGGTCGGGTAGTTTCGGTAGCGATGCTGCTGATTGACTTTCTTGATTCGTACCGCGGCGCGCTCATCAAAGACGAATGCCGTGAAGCCGTGATCCTCGTTGATCACGACGCCCTGCTCATCACTAAACCGGGCAGTCGCATCGTAAACTATGGCATCGTTTAGATACCCGGCCAGAGTCCGTTTGCTCAACATGGTTCGGATCGCCGGTGCGATCTCACAGAAGACGTTAAGCCCGGCCTTGATGGCGGGCAGAAAATAGTCTTCCATGTACGGCAGGAGGAGGGTCTGTGCCGCCTCTCTGTTAAGAATCTTTGCCGGGTCGTGCCATAAGTTCTTCACTATCAGTCCCTTTCGTTTCGTGTGGCGCCACTCCTGTCACTTATGCTGTCTATTATTCCGCAATCTATACCGCCAGTCAAGGGTTGCTTCACAGAAATGCGAGAAGTGTGGTCACGCCCCGTGAAACGGCATCTCGAACACACCGGCCCTCTGGGGGGCGTCATTAGCTCGGGGCCC
>JBDRTC010001218.1:0-6251 GCA_043824335.1 Planctomycetota bacterium
GTCAGGCAACTCGGGGAGGACGCCTTCCTGAACGAGCACCAGGGCCAAAAGCACCAGGGCCACAGCGCCCAGCAACGGCAACATGCGTCGCCCGGACACGATCCATCCGCTCCCGGCCGGCAGGATCCGGGCAAGCCCGAACTGGGACACCAGCGCCATCACGACGGCGGCGGCCATGAGAATCACGCTGCGGTGCAACCACGGCACGCCCCAGGCCGGCGGGAGCCAGGCCCAGCACCCTTCGGCAAGCACCAGGGCCCCCAGTGCAATCGTGCCGCACTGCCAACCGACGCGCCACCGACCGCTCGATTGGCCCGCAATCAGGACCCCCGCCGCTAAAAGCGCACAGGCGGAGAGAGGACCGGCCGTCCGGCCCGTGATCCAGGCGACGCCTGCTCGGTTGATTCCATCGAACGCAAAGTCGATCGAGATCCACGCCCCCAGCACGAGGGCCAGGCCGGCCACGACCGCTTGAACTTGCGGGAGCCAATCGTTCGGGAAGCGGTTGTCGTGCCCTGGAATCCGCAACGCCTGCCATGCTGGCTTCATCCTCGAAAGCAGCCGGGTGAGCAGTGCGGTGAGAAGAACAAAACCGGCCAGCTCGTGCCCGGCCGTCCAACAAAAGACACGGGGCGAAAGCTCTCGCACGCCAAGTGCCATGCCCACGGCGATCAGGCCGATCGAGTACCACGCCTTAAGCGGGAATCGGGCCGTGCGGTCCCACAACAAGAGCGTCGTGGCCACCGCGGCCGCGGCCAGTGCGAGCCAACCCAGTTGGTAAGTGGCCGGATCGTGCAGTGACGACACGCGGTGGATGTCCCACACGTCGTAGACCGCCGAGATCACAACCAGGACCCCCAGCACGGCCAATCCGGCCTGAACCGCCAAGTGGGCAAACGGCCACGCGCGCCCGCCGAGCTTGATGCCGGGTACGCCTTCCGGGTGCGCGGGCCTGAGCAGCGTCCAAACGCACGAGCCCACGGCCAGGCAGAGGACGTTCGTGTAAAGCACCGCGGCAAAGTTCCACGGGCCCCAGGCCATCCAGATCACCGTCCCCGCGACGTTCACCAGCAGCCCTGAAAGAAACACATAGGCGCCCAGCCGCAACCACATGGCCAACACGCCGGCCATCACGCCCGCGGCCAACACCGCCCGGGCCGACCACCAGGGAAGCACCGGGTCTTCGCCCGCATAGAGCAAGGCCAACCCGACGACCACCGTGCCGATCCCCGTCACCCAAGCCTGAACAACCGGGCTGGGGAACACGGGCAAGCTCCCCGGGGCCGGGCCCCGCCGGTTGGGATCGGTCTGCTCCGCCAGTCGGAGGTTTCTTCCCAAGAGGCCCACGGCAAGGGCCGCCAGGCCAACCGCCGCCCAGGAGGTGAAGAGCACGTGATAGGAAAGCCAATCGGCGTGTGCGAAGCGTGGGCCGGCGCCGGCCGTCGAGCAGGTGATGAGCACGCCGACGGCGAGGCCCAGTCCGCCCACCGCGTGAAACAGACTCCCCGGGGCCACCTGGCGGAGATACCAGGCCGCGGCCCCGGCCGCCAGCCCAAGCGCGATCCATCCGGGCGGCTCGGCCAGTTGGGCCGCCCAACCGGGAAGCGAGGCGGGCATCTCAAGCAGCCGGGCGACCGGAACCGCGACGAGCACGGCGTTCCCGGCCACGGCCAGGAGCGTCTGAACCGCCAAGAGCGGACTCGTGCCGAGCGTTAGCTCGCGAAGCTCGTAGAGCCGCTTGCGCGCGGCCAGCCAAACCAGGGCCACCGCCGCGCTGGCGATCACGTTGGCCTGGACGAGCAAGACCCACCACTCTTGAAACCCAAGCTCGCGCTGGTAGTACCAAACCACCAGCGAGGCGGCCAGGTTCACGCCCGGTGCGGCGGCAAAGGCCCAGCCCTCCCGCCGCCGCCACACCGACATCGCCGCCCCCGCCGCACTAGCCAGGGCAATCGCCGCGGCGGCCCAGAGCAGGTCCTCGGGCAATCGGTGGAAAAAGGCCGCTTTGAGCCCGAGCAGCACGGCCAAAAGGCCGGCCGCGGAAACCCATCCCGATGCGGCACGGATCAATGCCTGCGGCGGGCCTTGCGCACCGGGAAGCGTGCGCACGCTCGCCACCCACCAGGTGGTGAGCACCACCAGAAGCGAATACATGCCCCAGCCCAGCATCAAGGTGCGATAACCCCAGGGATAACCCCAGGCCGGGTCGATTGAATAGCCCCATTGCGAGGCCAAGGGCACGAGGCCCCGGACCGTGCAGGCCAAGAGCCCGATGGCGGCCAGGCCGACCAACCCGGCCATCCCCGGTTGCACGGCCAGGCCCGCCTGCTGCCGGCGATAGACCACGGCCACCACGATCGCCGCTAGTGCGATCCACCCGATCCACGAGCCCGCGGCGATCGTCCAGCCGTGCCACGACGCCGGATAGAAGACCAATGCGAAGACCGCCGGCGCCCACACCAGGCCGCCGGCCAGTGCGCCGATCCCGAGCTGAACGTTCATCAGGGTTCCGCCGACCCCGGGCACGGGGGTTTCTTGCCAGACATTGGCCCAGCGGCGCACCGTGATCCAGAGAACGGCCCACGCGGCGGCCGTGATCGCCAGGAGTTGGAGCACCGTGACCAGTTCCACGGCGCCGATTGCACCACCGCGTGTCACCACGCCCAGCAGGAAGCCGAGCGCCACCGTCAGCTTGGCCACCAACCCGGCGGAAAAGGCGTAGCCTGCCGAGGTTTCACGCAGCGCGAAACCGACCAGGCAGGCCATCACCACCGCAAGCGGCACGAGGTAAGAAAGCTCCGGGCCGATCGCGTCGAACCCGCTTCCCGCCGCGGGACCGCCCGGCGCAACGCCGCCTATCTGGACCACGGCCGCCACGATCGTCAGGAAGAGGACGGGCCCGGCCATTGTGGCCAAGAGCACCGTCCGGCTGATCCGTGGACCGTCGCTGCCGACCTCAATGATGCCCTTCGCCTTTCGGCACCAATTGAGCAGACGTTGCCGCTCCCAGACGGCGGCCGACGCAACGACCAGGCCGACGGCCAGTCCCCAGCGAAGCGCCGAGACGGTGGCTTCCTGGCCCGCGAACCGGGCGGCGACCAGGCACGGCACCGTGGCGGCCAACAGCAGACTCGAAGCCAGCTCACTTTCCCGCCAGCGATGCCACAAGGCGGCCAGCAATGCCACGGCCAGCACGGCGACCAGGAGCCAGGCCGTCGGCCCGAAAGCTTCCAGGGGAAAGCGGATCGTCGCCAGCCCGCGAGGTCCGGGGCCAAGCTCCCGCCAGCAGCCGGGAACCAGGTGTACGGCCGCCAGCAGCAATCCAAGGGCAACGACCGCGTGCCCCACGATCCGGTCCATCGCAGGCCATCCGGGGTTGAGCAACGCTTCGGCCACCCGATTGCGGCGGAGCCCGATCCGAACGGCGATCCAAGAGAGCGTGAGGAGTCCCAGCCCGATCCCGTAGACCTGAAGACTCCGCGGATCAACGAGGTCGACCCGAGCACTGATATCCCACGGGTGTCGCTGGAGCCAGGCGGTCGTGGCCACGCCCACGGCCAGCGCGAGCACCGCCTGGGCGGCGGCCAGCATGGCAGGCCAGCGGTGGGTCCAGGCGATCACCAGCCAGACGCCGGCCAGCCAGAACAGGCACGCGGAGAGCGAGAGCGTCTCCTGCCACGAGACGAGCGCCAGCATCGGAACGGCCAGCGCGGAGGACAACAGGGCCGTTTCCCCCAACGGTTTGATGAACACGCGGCGCAGGTCGTCGGCCAAGCGTCGGCCGGGTCGCACTTGGGACCACGCTTCCAGGAGCACGCCGCCCAGCACGGCCATCGTGGCGTGCGCCAAGAGGGCGTCGAGCCAAGGCAGGTCGAGGTAGCCCGTGTAGTTGAACACGAACGTGTGAACCAGCCCTACAAGCGCAATCATCGACCCGGCCCAGGTCCGCTCGACCGAGCGATACTCCCAAGCCAACAGCAGGTACAACGCGCTTAAGTAGACGGCAGTTACCACGGGCACGAGTGTTTGGTAGGCCATGACCGGGTCCCACCAGGCCGTCCACACGCCTCCGACTAGCGCGATCGAACCGACCGCCTCGGCAACGTGCAGGAGCGGAACCCGGTAGGCGTCGGGTGGAATGGCGTCGCTTGCGTCGCCATGCTCCCCGGGGCTCATGCCCACGCTTCGCGAGGGCATGCCACCCCGCCGCGCCGCGGACTGTCCCGATCCCGCCGGGGACTGTCCCGATTTTCCCGCAGGGAAAATGGGACTGTCCCCCTCCGAAAGCCGGGGTGCGTGAACCGATGGTCGACGCACGAGGAGTGCGGCCACCCCCATGGCCAGCGCTTCGGCGGCCAGGATCGTGGCCCAGATCGGTGTGACAACGCCCGCCTGCCACCACCACAACGCCCAGAGCGTGGCGCCGACCAGGAGCCCGAGGCCAAAATACGTCAGGGGCAGCTTGCGGAACCGGGCGTTTAGGAGCAGGCAACCGGCCCCGTAGAGTCCATAGACGGCCGTGGCCAGCGGCGCGTCGGCGCCGGCGGTCACCATCAGCAGGCTCGCCATCGCCACCACCAGGCAGGCGCCGGCATATTGTTCCGCGTGCCGGCGATCGACCCAACGGCCGAGCAATTCAGCGGCCACGCCGAGGATCGCAAAGAGCCCCACCAACGCGGCGCCGCTCTCGGCGCTGAGGGCCCAGCGGAGCATCTGGCGGCTTGCATCTTCCGTGGGCATAAGCGCCACGTTATTTGCCAGGAATACGTGATACCCGGTCAGATAGACGACTGCCGCGGAGGCGATCGCTCCGGCATGGGCGATTGGAAGCCGGTAACGGAAAGCGACGAAGACCAGCGCCGCCGCGTTGAACGTGCCGACGGCCATCATCGCCCACGGCTGCGGCCAGGCCATCGCAAGCGCAGCGAGCATCAGGGCCACCGCCCCCAGCGCGATCGCCGTTCCGGCCGTGCGGTACGCGCCCTGGGTCTTGTCGCGGCTCATCCCGCGGACGACGGTCAACCCCGCCGCCAGAATCGGCACGGCGGCCAGCGCAAACAGCACCGACGCCCGATCGAGTGTCGCGCGGATGCCCTCTTCAGGATCGACTGCCTGCGCAACCAAAAGCCCCAGGGCAATGGCCGCCGCGAAAGCCGCCGTGCCCAGATGCGAGAAGAGTTCGCCGGCGAGGCCGGGATCGAGATCCTCGCGGCCGCGGAGCCGGTAGAGAAACCCGCCCACTCCGGCGGCCAGGACGGCCACGGGCAGTCCGCCGGCCGCTAGGAACATTCCGCCGTGGGATTCGACGCCCGCGAGTCTCGCCACCACCAGTATGGCGGCCGAGCTCCCCACGACCGCCCCCACCTGGAGCCACCGTCCGCGGGGCACGAGCACGCCGGCGGCCAGGCCCACGAGGTACACGAAAATGGCCAGCGAGACGACCTCCCAGGCCACGTTCAGCCACGTCGAGTCGCCCTGCGAGCCCTGCGAGAGGCTGGCCATGGCCAGGAAGTTCAAGGGGACCAGGAGCGTGCCGATCGTCAACAGTCCGCGGCCGGTCGATTCCAGCTTCCAGCGGTAATGGGCAAAGAGTCCGGCACCGAAAACGGCCGAGGAATAGCCCACGAACACCGAGAACTTGAACAGCGGATTATCGAGCTTTTCCCAAAGGCTTATCACCAACGCCACCGATGCCCCCACCATCAACAGCCCGCCCGTCAGCACCCCGACCAGCTCTGCCCAACGGATGTTCCGCTCCTCCAGGAAGCCGGTGAGCGTTTCCTGCCACGACTTCCTCGGCGGCCTCGGCGCACGAGGCGGCTTCGGTGCGGGCGAGGGCTTCGGCGCAGGGGGCGGTTCAGGTTTGGGGGCGATGGACGGTTCCACCTTCGCGGCAGCGGGAGGTGGAGGCTTTGGCTTCACCGGCTCCTCGACCAGCTCGGCCGTGATGAGTCCTGCTTCGGGGCGCGCTTCGACCGGTTCCCCGGTCAGCCGGACTCGATACTGTTTCGCCCGGGCCAGCAGGTCGTCCACCTCTGCAGGTTTCAGCGTCCCTGCCTCTCGAAAGCGTTTCAGTTGACGATCCAGCCCATCGAGGTCGTCCAGCTCGGCGGCCAGCCGGCTGTGAAGATCGCGTCCGCACCACTCGCAGCGCTGCCGCGATCGGGGCATGAGAAGATGGCAAAACGGGCAGCGCCGCTTTTCGTCGACGCGTCGCCCGGACGACGGGCCGATGGCGGTGCGGATGAACC
>JBDRTC010001219.1:0-2699 GCA_043824335.1 Planctomycetota bacterium
TGATGTTCTTGCCAGGCTGCTTCCGCTTTCCCCTGGTCACAATCTTCGGGCAATGGATACAGGAAAACCGCCTTCACCACGGCCGGCACTTTTTCACGCTTGGCTGCGTCTGCGGTTTCTACTTCTCGATCTTCGCCCGCGCGGAGCAACGAAGTAGACAGAAGCGACGCTGCAAGAGAGCCGCCTACCATGAATTCACGACGACTCAAGCCTCGGAAACATGATTCGCACATAAGAACGACTCCATCTGCTATTCGTGTCAGGATTCGGCAATGACGTAAACGTACAAGACGACTGCTCCAACATTCCCCCTTTGCTCTCAGCCCGGACGCGATCCAGAGTGACGATGCTGATCATTTTATCACGGCGCCCCTCCATGTCTAACGACCCAATTCTCGGACTCAGCCGAGTACATCTCCGCTGCCCCTGCCGGGGGGGCTGAGTGCGCCGGATTCTGGGTCAAGCCTGCCGAGCCCAATCGCGGCAGATTGTGCGGCCCGAGAATGGAACGATGGATGGAATACACAGGCAGCGTCCTGGCCCGCAGTTCTCTTCTCAAGCGCCGGGCGCCGACGGGGCGCAGTTGGGTTCAAAGTCGAAAGAAACACGTTTGTCCCAGGAGTGCACCGCCTCGATGCCGTAGAGTTGGCAGAAGGCGCGGAGCTTCCCGACGTGGTCGCCGTAGATCTGCAGGACGTGGAAGCCGGCGACCTTGTGGGGATCGTCCTCCGCACCCTCGACGATTGCCCCGGTGTTGGTGATGCAGGCGGCCGAGGGCGGGCTGTCGTAGTTGCAGACGACCTTTGCCCGATCGACGATCAGCATGTCGGGCCGCTGGAACCGCGAGAGTGTAAACACCTGGCCGATCCGCCACAGAACCTGCGGCGACACCCAATGCCCGCCGCCGTGATGGGCCCGCAAAATGTATTCGGCGGGCGCTTTGTCGAAGCCGTCGAGCTTTGTCGGGGAGTTGCAGTGGGCGTTGGCGAAGAGATTCTGCGCCGTATCGACCAGCGGGTCGGCCATGTAGCCGGGCCGTCCCAACAGGTTGTGAATCAGCATCATGGTCATCGCCGAACCGATATCGGCCTCGCAGCCGGCGGCGATGCCCTCATCCATCAACCGCGAAAAACCCAGACAAGGCGTGCCCACCTGCTGGCAAAGGTGGAGGCAAACCGCGGTCAGTCCATCGGCGCCATGCTCGGCCAGCAACCCCTTGGAAGCGAAATAGTGGCGCGCTGCCTGTTCGATGTCCTGCTGGGTCACCTCCTTGACTTCCTTGGCTCCCTTGATCGCCGCTTCGGCAAACCGCCGGACATCGTCGGTGATCCCCACCCGGTTGTAGCTCTTGACGTACTCTTCGCCGGCCACAAATTCCAGCTTCGTGCCCAACAGACCGAACACATCGCCCTCGAAAACGGTCCCCCGGTAATCGTTCCGCCCGAGGACCAACAGCGTGCTCTGCTTGAGGGTGCTGGCGGTCTTGACCATCTCCAGTCCCGGGCGGACATCGCCGATGTCCAACGAGCTGGTCAGGTGGAAACCGCGCTTGCGGGCGATCGGCGCCGTGTTCATCGTGAAGCTGGTGCCGATCTGGGTGAAGACGAGTGTGGGAAGCTTCAGGGCCTCGAAGATCCGATTGGCCCGGTCCCACATGGAGAAAATCCCCATGGGCAGGATCATCAGGGCGTCGGGGCGTTGTCCTTGGGCGGCTTTGATGAACCGCTCCGCGCCGGCGTCGTCGGTGATCGTCGCGTCGGCCAAGTCGATCTCGACGCCCAACTCCTTGCCCATCGCTTGCAGCTTCCGCGAATACTCCCTGCAAGCGGTCTCGTTGTTGAAGCCGTGACCCGGCCAGCCGCCGCAAACGGCCTGGGCGTGTCGCACATAGCCGACCTTCAACACCGGCGGCTTCTTCGTTGCGGGGAGCTTCGGCGCGGTCTCTTCCGCGGCAGCCACTTGCCCCAACGTCCCCAATGCCGCCCCAGCGACCGCCGACGCGATGGCCACTCCCTTGAGGAAGTCGCGACGGCCGAGATCCCCGCCCCGGAAGGCCGGGTGATGCAGTGGGCAGAGGCCAAACCGCTCATTCCCGTCGTGTCTCATCGGTTACGTCCTTTCCCTCAGTCTTGGATTCGTGTATGGGAGCTTTCCCAGTTGGCTTCCGTCCGGGCCTTTACACGCGGCCCGCGAGGAGGACCGACCATGTTGTACCTTGCCATCGACCGGCACCGCAAGCGGTTGACCGTGGATCTTCGCAACGAATCGGAGGGCGACGTGCTTCTGAAACGCCAAGTCAATAATTCGGGTTCATCCGGATCTTGCGTACTTCGTCGCAACTCGTGACCACGTGAGAGTTTCCCAACACCCGCGATAAGCCCGTCAATCAGATGAACGTACGGACCGGCGCGGCGTGCGTTTTCAGAACAAAGGGGACGAGTTCCTTCCCCCCCGCTGGGTTATCCTGCTGTATGGATTGGTCGCTCTCACACGCGGAAACCCTTGACAATCACGGGAAAACGGACATCATCTTCGTCAGTCGGGCTCTGCTGGCGAGCAACCCGATCGAACGAAGGGGAGGGCCGCGTTTTCCGCTGGGAATCGCGGCCCTTTCGCTTGACACCTCTCCCCTTTGTTCTGAAAACGCGCCCTTGGGTTGTCGATCTTCCGGCTCCAAGTACGCTTCAGTCGGATGAACC
>JBDRTC010001220.1:0-7784 GCA_043824335.1 Planctomycetota bacterium
CGCCCGGCGGGCCGGCCGCGGGCCCCCCACCCGCCCCGCCCCCGCCCGCGGGGCCCACGCGGGCGCCCGCCTCTACGTCACCACGCTGAACCTCCTCATGCTCGAAGTCTACTACCGCTACCTGCCGCTCTTCAAGACGCTCACCGACGACGTTGTTCTCAGCAGGCAGTAGGCAGGGGGCAGCAGGCAGTAGGCAGTGAGCAGCAGGCAGCCATCAACGAAGCTCCAGAATCCGCATTCGCACCCCTCAAGCGGGGGCGTTCGGTCGGCGATAAGTCTGGCGCTCGGTCGCGGGTTTGGATCCGGCGAACCTCAGAGACATAAGAGCCCGATTCCCTGACCGAAACTCCTGCCCCACCTGTGTGTCAGATAGGGGTCGTTTCTTGACACAGGCACACACACTTCGACTTTCCGGAAAACGATGCTTGGCGATGGTCACGCGATACGCCCAACCGCCTGGGATCAGAGCACTCGGCGTCGAGAACTTTCCCGAAAACGGCCAGAACGGGGAAACTTCAAGTACAATGCCCATCATATGCTCAATCTGATGGAAGAAATCGCGTCCGACGAAGTCCTTGGGCAAGCCTACCAGTGGCTTTGCGACAGGCGAAAGAACTACTCGCACAACGACGAAGTCTGGGAGGTGCGGTATCGGTGGACGAAAATCAAGCCACTGCTCCAGGCCGAACTTATCGCGGGGCGATACCGCTTCTCCCCACTCAGGCGAATCCACCGGACTGTTGATGATTTGGAAATCTGGTCGGCCCTTGATTCCTTGGTGCTGAAGGCAATGGCGATTGTGCTCACCCGCCACTTGGCGCCGAGACTGTCATCACGATGCTTTCACTTGGCTGGAAATGGCGGGGCGAAAGCAGCATCCCGACAAGACGTTTATTGGACGCATTCGCCGCGGCTTTGACTTCCTGGGGTATCGCATTTCACCCCAAGGCCTTGCCGTGGCAGCGGGAACCGTACTGAAATTCGTCGAACGCACGTGCCGGCTTTATGAGCAAGGTGCGGATGCTGTCCGCATCGGCGACTACGTGCGACGTTGGAAAAGCTGGGCGACTGCCACGGGATTGCACGTCGAGGGGATATGTGTGCTGGGCAAGACGGTCGGGAGTCTTTTGTTCACCGTGGACGCGAAAACTATACCCTCCGACCAAGGCGTCGCCGCAGGCGCGTCCCAACGGCCAGCACACCGGCGAGACCTAGCCACACTACAAACGACGCCGGCTCCGGTATAGGGGCGGTTAGTTTTTCGCTCAAAGCATATAACGGGAGACGGTTCGCAGCGTACCACCACGCCCCACGAATCCAAGTCCAATCCGACCTACCGGCGACCCCGAAAATCCCGCCCTCCCCGCCCAACGAATCCGCCCCGTGAGAAGTGCCCACCACGGTGGAGCCAGTCCACACCCAGCGCGGTGGGACAAGAGTTGCGAATTGATCCCTGGAGAGTGGGTGGTCTATCGTGCCGTCCCATAGGTCGGAAAAGTCATCGGCGATCTTAGTCGTCCCGTCCAAAAGAAAGACGGGGGCCTCGACGAAGGCATTGGCGCGGGCGGCCGTGCTGGGGGTAGACGCGATCGCTGTCCAAGTCACGCCCATATCCGTGCCGGTCAGAGACGGGTTGAGGGCGGCCTGGGCCTGAACAAAAGCGTTGTAAACCGTGATGTCCGTGTCCATCGCATCACGAGCATCTTTCGTGACGAAGGCCAAGTGATACGTGTCTCCGGGATTCAGTCCGGTTGGAACGATAATAGAAGCGTGGGCCGTGGCCGCCACGAACCACAACAACGTGAGCGTGGAGTAGATGCACTTTTGAAACATAGCTGGTCCTCCCGAATTAGCGGGTAGCAGCCGCGAGCCCGGCAACGACACATGTGGCGACCGAACATACTCGGCCTTATCCGACTGCCCGTATTATGGAGCGGGGGCAAAGGGAAAAACAAGTAGCTTGGGCAAAGTTTATCGAGGTTTTTCCAGCTCCGCGTCGCCCCGAGCGGGAACCCGATGCCACCAAACCTCCCCGCACGCAGTCGTGAAACGGCTCGGCAGCCCCATTTTCAGGGGGGGGCCGCCTCGGATCTCGGGTGAGCAGGCTCGTCCCGTCAAACCTCCCTTTTCGGGACGAGACCACGCAACAAGCCACAAGAGTGGCTAACGAGGAACCCCTGCCGAGGGGTGCTGATGAAGATTCTGTAACGCCTTCGCTGCCAAGCGGTGAATGGGGCCGCAGGCATGCCGCTACTCGCTTGTCGGCGGCAAGACGACCAACTGCTCGATCGTCGAGGCGAGAAATTTCCCCAGGCGGTCGGAGGCGACCAGCGCGTCTTCCTTGAGCTTCCACAGGTCCTTCATGCTCGACGGCCGGTTCCACATCGAGCCGATGACGGCCCCCAGCTTGGCGGTGGGGGTCTTCTGCTGGAGAAGCCGCTCGACGTCTGCCGGAAGCTCGTCGTCCACGGCGTCGCCGACGACGCGGACGGCCAGGAAGCGGACCTGCCGGCGGCGGCAGACCTCGGCCACCGCGTAGCTCTCCATGTCGACCGCCAGGGCCTGGTGCTTCTCACCCAAGGCGCGTTTGTCGTCGGGCAGGCGGACGATCCCGTCCACGGTCACCAGCCGGCCGACGTGTACGCCCGGGGTGCGGGCCAGCGCGGCCGGGTCGACCTTGAAGTCGAGCGCGAGCCGGTTGCCGCCGGCGTCGGCGAGGCTGTCGGCCATCACCAGGTCGTGGCGCTTGAGGCTCGGGTCCAATCCTCCGGCGAACCCGGCCGAGATGATCCACTGGGGCTTGTGCCCGGCGATGAGTGCCTCGGCCGCGTGCGCCGCCGCCTGGCTTCCCGGCCCGGACTGAGTCAGCACGACGTGCCGCCCCTTGAGCCCGCCCTGGCACGCGGAAAACCCGTGCCCTCGGCTGAACACGGCCCCCTCGACGAGGTCTTCCAGCCCCCCGGCTTCGATCCCCAGGGCGAAGACGACTCCCACGTCGCACGGCCGGTCGGCGGCGGCGGGGCCCTCGGCGTTGGCGGCGCCGGTCGCACCGGCAAGCTTTTCCCGGGCCGCCTCGGTCACGGTCTCGCGGATCTTTCGGCTCGCCGCGTTTCGGAGCCAGTTCCTCACCACCCAACGAAAGACCGTCACTGAAACACCCCGACTGCAAATTGACAATTGAAAAAAAACTGCAAATCTTTACGACTTGTTCCCAAGCTCCGCTTGGGAACGGACCCCCTGTGAACTCGGCGAGATGCAAGTCGGCCGCACGTGCGGTCCCAAGCAGAGCTTGGGACCGAGGTTGTGGAATTGGCCGATCCGCGAGGATCAATCTGCAATTTTCAGTTGTCAATCTGCAGTTTTCAATCCCACCCCCCCGACCTACGTCATTTGCCAGAGGGCCATCCGGATCGCGTCGCGAAGGCGATGGTTGGCAGCCAGGACGGCGGCCGGCTCGAACCCGCAGTGGACCAGGCAATGCCGGCAGCGGGGGTCGCGGCCCGGGCCCAGGTTGGCCCAATCGGTCTGTTCGACCAGCTCCCGGTAGGTGGCGTAATGGGTGTCGGTGACGAGGTAGCAGGGGCTTTTCCAGCCCCGCACGTTGCGGGTCGGATTGGCCCAGGCGGCGCACGGCAGTTCCCGCCGGCCGCAAAGGAACTCCAGATAGATGGGCGAAGTGACCAGCTTGAAGCCCGAGAGAAGCCGCTTCGCCTCGCGGAATTTCGCGTGGGTCTGGTCCCGGGTCATGAAGATCTCACGGGCGGTGTTGGGATCGGCTTCCTCAAGCGCCTCGTATCCGTAGGCGGGTGAGATCATGAATCCGTCGACGCCGAGCTCGGTGAGGTACTCCAAGAGCACGGCGACCTCGTTCATGTCGGTCTCGCGGTAGACCGTGGTGTTCGTCGTGACCTGGAAGCCGGCGGCCTTGGCGGCCTTGATCCCGGCAACCGCCCGGGCAAAAACCCCTTCGCGCTCGACCAGCCGGTCGTGGGTCGATTCCATCCCGTCGAGGTGCACGTTGATGAACAGGCGGCTCGAAGGACTGAACCCGGGGAGCTTCTCCTTGAGCAACAGGCCGTTGGTGCAGAGGTAGACGTGCTTGCGCCGGCCGATGATCTTCTCCACCAGCGCTTCGATCCCCTGATAGATCAAGGGCTCCCCTCCGCAAATGCTCACCACGGGGGCGCCGCACTGGTTGACGGAGTCGAGGCATTCTTCGATCGAGAGCCGGCAGTCGAGCGCGTCGGCGTATTCGCGAATCCGCCCGCACCCGGTGCACTTCAGATTGCACGCGTAAAGCGGCTCGAGCATCAGCACCAGGGGGAACTTCTGCTCGCCGGCGAGCCGCTTCTTGAGCAGGTAGCCGGCCATCGAGCGGGTGAGGGAGAGGGGGAAACGCATGGGGAAAGGATGATTGATGAAGGATGAAGGATGAAGGATGAACGGAGGAGAGAGAAAGTTGGTTTTGGCTACATGGTTGCGACTGCGAGGCGCCGGTTTTTGGGGGCCTCCTCTTCTTCGACGGGGATGGCGGACGGGGCGGCTTCGGCCAGCGATGCGGAGGCCGTGACCGCCCAACGCGAGAGGGCCATCAAGGGAAAGTAGATCGGGTAGTAGTGATAACGGAGGTAGAAGACGCGGGGAAACCCGGTGCCGGTGAACTCGGGCTCGTCCCAGGTGCCGTCGGGCTGTTGGGATTCGACGAGGAACTGAACGCCCCGGGCGACGGCCGGGTGGTCATCCAGGCCGGCGGCCAGAAGGCCCAGCAGCGCCCAGGCGGTTTGCGACGCGGTCGTCGGTCCCTGGCCCCGCAGGGCCGGGTCGTCGTAGCTATCGGGTGATTCGCCCCATCCCCCACACGGCTGCTGAAAGGCCAGAAGCCAGTTGGCCCCGGCCGCCACGGCCGGATCGTCCGCCGGCACCCCTGCCCGGATCAGCCCGGTCAGGGCCTGCCAGGTGCCGTACACGTAGTTGACGCCCCAGCGTCCGAACCAGCTTCCGTCGGGCTCCTGGGTTCGGCGCAGGTAGTCGACGGCCCGGTCCACGGCCGGGTCGCCCACGCGGCCCCCGAGTTGGCCCAGGCATTCCAGCACCCGGCCGGTGAGGTCGGGCGTGCTGGGGTCGATCATGGCGTTGTGGTCGGCGAACGGCACGTGGCAGAGGAACTGGCGGTTGTTGTTCCGGTCGAAGGCGCCCCAGCCGCCGTCGTCGTTCTGCATGGCCAGCATCCACGCCATCCCCCGGCCGATCGCGGCGGCCGAGCGCTCGGTCAAATCGACCTGGCACGGGATTTCTTCCGGTCGATCGACGGGCTCGCCGGTCACCAGGCTGAGCTCGGGCGGAAGGCCGTCGGAAGGCCGTGGGTCGTCGACCAGTTGCTCGGCGAGCGCCATGAGCACCATGGCCGTGTCGTCGGTGTCGGGATAGAAGTCGTTGTGGTGCTCGAAACACCAGCCGCCCGACTCGGCGTCGACCGTTTCCGACCAATCGCCGCGACGCATGATCTGTTTGTCCAGAAGCCACTTCACCGCCCGAAGAATCGCCGGGTTGTCGGGCCGGGTTCCGCCGGCCAGAAGGGCCCGCAGCGTGATCGCCGTATCCCAGACGGGCGACTTGCAGGGTTGGATCTTGACCGACCCGCCCGCACGGCCCTCGACCACGAGGTCCTCAAGCTGGTGGCGGCAGTACGCGACCTCGGGGCTCTCGTCGTCGTAGCCCAGGCTCTCAAGCGCGAAGGCGCTCCAGACGATGGGCGGAAAGATGGCCCCCAGCCCGTCGCTGTGCTGGAAACGCTCGAGCATCCACTCCTCGGCCGCCTTTAGCGCCCGGCGACGGAGCACGAGCAAGCCGCGGCGCCGGCACCATTTCAGCGCCCGATCGACGCCGCGGAAGAACCGGTCCCAGCTCAACAGGCCCGTGCCGCCCGGCAGCCCGGGGCCGCGCAGCGGCGGCCAGTCTTCCGGACTCTTCAGAAACAGCTCGCGGATGCCGAGGCGAGGGTCCACGCGACGCACCGGCCGCATCGCCGAAACGATCGAAAGCGGCACGATGATCGTCCGCGACCACGCGCTCACCCCGTACAGGTTGAGCGGGAACCACTTGGGCACGAGCACGGCTTCCGGCGGAACTTCGGGACACTGCTCGTAAGGGATTTGTCCGAGAATGGCCAGGTAGAATCGGGTGAAGCTGTTGACCGCGTCGGCGCCGCCGTGGGCGAGGATCGCGCGTCGGGCCCGTTGCATGTACTCGCGGCCCGGCTCGTGGCCGGTAAGCTTCAGGGCGAAGTAGGCCTTCACACTGCCGCTGATCTCCACTCCGCCGCCGGGATACATGGCCCAGCCGCCCTCGGGGAGTTGCGTTTCGATGAGCCGCTCGGCGCAGCGTCGGGCCAGGTCGGAATTCTCGCGGCCGAGGAAGGCCAGGAGCAAGACGGTCTCGCTCTCCAGAATGGTGTCGCCCTCCAATTCGGCGACCCAATGGCCCTCTGGCTCTTGAGAGCCGAGTAGCCAGTTGCGCGTTCGGGCGATCGCCCGGCGCACCGGCTCGGCTAAACGGCCGTTAGCGGCAGAGCCCAACCCGGCAGGCTCCACCGGGAAACCGTCGTGCCCCACCAAGGGCAGGACGGAGACGTCCCGGAAGAATTTCATAAGAACGCTCGTCGCAAATTCTCAGGCGGTCGTCCCTGACACGCTCCTCGAACGCGCGGTCCGAGGCCGAATAGCTTATGCGATTCCCGCCCGGTAGACAAGGGCATTGGAGCCGCCAATCCCTGCTAGCACTGACAGCACGGCAACGGCTGAGCGTGTTTCCGAACAATCCGATCGCAGCTGCGCGGTCGCGCGCAAGCGCTGAACTGAAGCATTTTCTCGAGCCTCATCAAACGCCCGGGGGCTGCGTCCCCCGGGGTAATGCGCGACGAAATCAGGGCTTCCATCCCCGGGGACGCAGCCCCCGGGCGTTGTGATAATGCGTGACAGCCAAAGGAGTCGTTCCGGAAGCAAACGGCTGCTGGTCTGTCAAACTCGAAATGGCGGGTTGGGTGGCACTGGCGTCTCGCCAGTGCTGCCGTGAGAGCACGGGCAAGATGCCCGTGGCACCCGTCAAATTAGCCTTGACAGACCACTACCCTGTCCCGGGCACGACGCGATATCCACGCCCCGGGCGCCCTTTGATTTCGGGCAGCGGCTCCAGAACACCCTCGCGGACGAGCCTTGCGAACACGGCCGGCTCGACGAAATCGGTAAACCCGTAGTTGCCGGAAGCGCGGTATCGGTTGATTTCCCCCCAATGAACGTAGACGTACGAAATCCCCTCTCGGGCGAAACCGGCGCGCGATTCTTCGGCCGTATGTCCCTTCACCAGCCGCTCGAAGGGCGAGTCGTCGAAACACGTGCTGTAGAGGATGGGCACTTCAAGGTCGAACACCTGGGCGTCGCCGACCACGAGCACCCGGCCCTCGCGTGCGTGGGTGTTGAAGTAGGCGTGCCACGGGTCGAGCCGCGCGGGATCGTCGCGGAGCCGCTTAAGGCTGACGAAGTAGCGGGTATCTCCGCCCGCCCCGGAGGTCACGACCAGGAAATTTGACACGGTGCCGAACGCAAGCAAGCCGATCAGCACGGGGCGCCAGATTCGGTCCTGGCTCCAACACGCCCCGGCGCCGGCCAAGAGCGCCGCAAGCGGCAAAACGGGGATCCAGAAGCGATCGATCCGGTGCGTCAGCAACCACCACGTGGCAATCACCCAGGCGAAGTAGGCCAAGAACGTGACGGCAAGCCGCCGCCGGC
>JBDRTC010001221.1:0-3429 GCA_043824335.1 Planctomycetota bacterium
TGGAACGCCTGGTTCCGCCCCAGGACGCCAGGCGAGTTGCATTGGACTACTCAGGCCGCGCACAGCGGCCAACGTGGCGCCCAGTTGCGCGGCGCGGAAGCGAGCTGTGTCCTCCAATCGATACCGGTCAAGCCCGGCGAAATGTATCTCGCGTCGGTTTACGTTCGCGGCAACGCGAGCGGGCAACCCGAGAGTGGACTGCTGATTCAGTGGCAGGACGCCGCGGGCAAGTGGTTCTCCGCTCCAAAACGCGGCGACCGTTTGCCGGACGACGGCAGCACGGACTGGGTGCGCCTGCAGACATTCACGACGGTGCCCGCCGGCGTCGGCCGCCTCGTCTTCTGCATCACCGCTTACGGCCAGAAGCCTGGCGAATCACTTGAGGTCGACGACGCCAGCCTGCGTCGCTTGCCGCAGGATTCGGCGACACCATGATTCGACCGGAGTGACAGCGACTGTGAGTGATCTGCCTTTGCTCCCCTTGGTGGCATCAGTAGGGATTGTGCTCGGGTGCGTCTCGCCGCTCGCGGCTGAGGCGGAGGGCGAGGACGTTTTCTTCCGTGCAACCATCTCGCCGGTGACGAATGAGTACCACGGCCAGTGGAACGTGGCGCTTGCCGAGCTGCCCGACGGCCAGGTGCTCGCGATCTGGGAAGCCGGGCACACGGAGACAAAGACACCAAACGTGATCTTGTCATCCACCTCGTCTAACGGCGGGCGATCGTGGGGCGAGGCGCAGGTCTTCTACCAGCGGGAGGGAGTGCGGTGCACGCCGAGCGGCTTCTTTAAGCTTGATGCGGAGCTGCACTGCGTGCACACCGAACTGCCTTTAGCCGGACATAGAGGACAGTGCATAGTCGTCGATCGTGTATCGACCGATGGCGGCGCACGCTGGGGAGAGCGGCGCGAGATCCGGGCCATCGAGTATGGCGCCGCGATGCAACCCGCCGTCCTTCGGGACCGACGCATTGCTCTGCCGGTCTACTACTCCACTGGCAAACCCAACGGCAGTTCAGGAGCCGTGTCCCGGGGGCTCATTTCTGCGGATGGAGCGCAGACATGGACCGAGACTGCCGTCATTCCCTGCGATATCGCTCCCGGTCCCATGGAGCCGGCCTTGGCGGAGTGCAATGACGGTGGATGGCTCTGCCTCGTGCGCACGCGTGGCACCGCGAAGCTCTATGCGGCGCGCTCGGCCGACCACGGTCAGAGCTGGACGCCGGCGGCGCCGTTGCCCCTTGAGTCACCCGAGTCCATTGCTCGACTGCTGCGGCTCCACGATGACAGCTTGCTGGTGGTCTGGAACGGCGTCGCGTCGAAGCGCCAAGGGCCTCGCACCCCGCTGACTGCTGTTCGCTCGTATGACGGCGGCCGGACTTGGCCCGAGAGACGAGACCTCGTCCACGACCCCGCCGGAGGTCTCTACAGCAACCACGGTGTGGTGCAACTACGCGATGGCACCGTCCTCGTCGCCTACCAGGACTTCCACAGAGATCCTGACCGATCACCACAACGGTCAGGGGTCGACTCGGTTGGGCTGGTAGGCTTCAACCTGGAGTGGCTGTCCGGCCGAAAGCAGACCCAATGAAACCCGGGACGATTCGGCACCGTTGTCTTGGTGCGATGCTCGTGCGCCCCTGAGACCGTGCTTCACGTTGGTATCGCCGTCTGCGGCTGCCCATCGGGTTCAGACGTTCCCATTCATGGCTCTCGCCACAGGCGTGTGGCCAAAGGTGTGAGAGCGATGATTCCCGACGCCAATTCCCCCGAGTGGAGGGGTGCCGTCTCGGAGAACCGGGGCTGGAAACGTATGCTGTAAACCTCCCGTCCCCACGGCTTCTCGGCATCTTGAATGACGATATGGCCTTATCGGACTGGCCTCGCCCCGGGAGAGCAGCCGCGTGGCTCGCTGCGGGGCGCGTCCGAGGTAAGGACCCGAAAATCGGACTCCGCCGAGCAAGCCAGTATCACCTCTGCTGGGGGGTGACGGTGCCGGATTCGGCCGCCGGCCTACCACCACGGAATCTCGGCGGAATCGGTGCCCCGAGAATGGAACGTATCCTGGCACACAGTCCGGGGCCGCTGTAATGAGGGGAGGTGTCGCCAGGCCCCGTGAACCGGCCGAGTCCAGAGCGACCGCCGGTACCGTCAGCTGTGCAGAACCCACGCCTTCCTAGGGAGCTATTCAAAGGGGTCTGCTTCCGAGGGTGGTCGGCTCTTGAGTAGCGGGGCCGGAAGTCCCTTGGAAGGCGTTGGTTTGCTGGACTCCCCGCCACGATACGCAAATGGATCTTCAGAGACATCCCGTTGTGCTGTCGGCTTGTCCGATGATTTCTCGGTCGTGCGGGGCGCTGGTGCCGTGCCAAAAGGATCGTCCGTCTCCATGTCCTTCTGTTCACCCGCTGCCGCTGGCTTAGGGGCCGAGGCTGCCTCGGCCGCCTCCTCGTGAATGGCTTTGGCCTCCTCGTTATCGGGTTCCCAAAACAGCGCCCTAGCAGCCAGATGCTCTGCCGTCTTCGAGTCACCCTCGCGGAGTGCTGACTGCGCCTTCTGCACGTCATTGCGGACGATCGCCGGCAAATCGGCCAGGTACCTTTGAAGACGCGGCAAGCTGGGGAAGGGCAACGAGTAGCCGCTGTCGTGGCGAGCGACTTGTACCATTCCGACTAGATAGCGGTTTCCCGCGCTCGAATAATTGGGAATCGCGGTCCATCGCAGTTCACCTGAGACCTTCGTATCGGAGATGGTCATGCGGATCGAGAAAAAATCATCGGCATAATCGGCGCCTTTGACTGTGCCGATGATCAACGAGTCACGGTCAGATCGCAGGGGCGGCATGTGTTTGGGGAAGACCTCGTTCACCGACGCGGGCAACTGGACGAAGCTCGGCCAAAAGACAGTGCCGTGAACGGCACGGGCCAGGTTGGCCCCCGCCTGTTCCGGAGTTTGCTGGCCCTCGGTGTCAACAGCAACCATCCACCCGCCCGTTCGTGATGCCAACGCGCAAAGGAAGACCGTATCCAGCTTAGGGCCAACGCCGCAACTGCTGACAGAGACCCTCGCCTTTGCCAGGGTTGCGGCAAGCTTGTCGAACTGCGTCACGTCGGAACCCGTGGCGATGCTCTGCCCGTCACCGACGTAGATAACGTGCTTCGGCGCGGTGGCGTCTCGAGGGAACGTCTCGATTGCACCAAGCAGCGCTTCTTCCATGTCGGTGCTGCCGAGGGGAATTCGGCTTTCAAGTCTCGTGATTGCCGCGATCATCTCCGGGCTTGTGGGCCCGGCGAACTCCTCGGTCATCGGAACCGCGTTGAGGTCCACCGCCATCAGGCAAACGCGGTCATCGGGCGAAAGCGCCGTTAATAGAGCTGCAAGTACCGTCAACGCTTTGGCTCGGTGCTCGCCGGTTTGTCTGGCCGAGGTGTCGAA
>JBDRTC010001222.1:0-6570 GCA_043824335.1 Planctomycetota bacterium
TCCGGCGGCCAGGGCACGGCGGCCGAGAAGATCGCCGCGCTGGAGTCCGCCGGCATCGTCGTCGCCGAAAGTCCGGCCGACATGGGCACCGCCCTCCGGCGGGCGATCGGGCATCGCGCCGGCTGACTTTCCGGCGTTCTCAGCGGTTTTCTCGTGGCAAGCGATCTTTCTGAGCGAATTCCGGTTGCCGCAGCCGGCGCGACGCCTAGAATTTATGACAAGTCTATCTTACACAAATACCCGGCTCGGCACGAACTCTTGGTCACCAAAATGACGCGGCTGAAAAGAGGAGAGGACGGCAAGGATGACCGGACTGGACGAGGCAAGAAAAGGTCTACGAAAGCGCGGCTTTGTAGGAAGCAGCGGGCGGACACCTTTTCAGAATCTGCTTCCGAAGGCCCGCTGCCCTTGACTCCGGTGACTCCGGGAGACGTGGGGCTTATTCTCCTGCTAATGGTGGGCCCGTGGCCCGAGCGGTAACCGAGTTGCAGAACGGCACTTGGCCCGAACTGCCCGGATTGCGATCGGGAAAGTGTCATTTCGGGCGGCTCCGCCATGGAGTGAAAGGACGGATTCACCGGCATCCGCCGACTTCGACCGGGCCCCGGCGGACACAACTTCCGTGCTGAGTCCGCTTCGGTTTTCAGACCAGCAAGTTGCACCGAGCTCAGTAGTTCTCGGCCAACGCGCTGATTTCCTCATCCCACGCGACGCTCGGCTCCCCGAGTGCGGTGCGGATGTCGGCCAGGACATCGTCGGCGGTGACGTCGGGCGTTCCGCTGACGGGAGTCAGCTCCGCGTCGATCTCGAGCATCGCCTCCAGCTCGAAGAGCTTGCCGTCGACCTTGGCGTGGGCCTCTTCAAGTGTCTTCTGGGCGTTCTCGAACATGCCGGTCAGGGCGACTTCGGTGTCGTCCTCCTCCTCGGCCAAAGCCCGCATGTCGCGGTAGAGCACGACCTTGCGTTGAAGCCCGTCGATGCTCCTCTCCAGCCGGGCAATCGCCACCGGAGTCTGTGCCGCGGCGCCATGGAGCTTCCTGAGCATCATCTGCCGTCGGGCGAGGAAACCTTCGAGATAGTCGATCTTCTCCTCGGCCAGCTTGATGCGGTCGGCCTTGGCGGCGACGATCACCTTCAACTCCGCCGGGATGGCCAACCGGCCGCTGACGAACCGGACCTCTTCGCCCCGGGAGAGTCGCCCTTCCAAGGACGCGAGTTCCGCTCGGGCGGCAGTCAACTCCTTCCGGGCCAGTTCCACGGCGCGGTTTAGAGACTGGACCTTGGCCGCGGCCCGGTGTTCGGCGCTTCGCAGCTCGGCGGCCCTTTGTTTGGCCTGGCGGCCGGCCCTCTTGGCCTTTTCGAGCTCCATCTCGTACTGGTCCACCATCTCGTTGAACTTGTGGTGCGCGCCGCTCTGGGCCGCCCGCATCCAGGGGATCAGATCATCGCCCAGGACCCAGGCCACGGCTGCCAGCACAAGCACGCCGATCACGACGGCTCCCATCACGCTTCGGGTAAATCCAAACATTTCACGAGTCCTCCTCTGAAGGAAAACGGTTGGGAAAAACACATTGCCCCCCTTCTGCGGCAAGCCAGCCTTCGGCCGGTTCCTCCTTTTCCAGCCGGGCAAGCTGTTCTCCAAGATCCCCCGCCCGCCGCTCCGCGCCCGCGAGGTCGGCGCCGAATCGTCTCCGCAGGCGGCGGAAGATAGTCAGTTGCCGGGCGGCGTTTTCTCCGCGGTAGAGCGACCCATTGCCGACCCGATCCAGGTACTGCTGCTCACACTGCTTCAACTGCTCGACCACTTGCCGCAGGTAGTGAGCCCGAAGCCGAGCCAACTTCAAATCGAGGCGGAGTTGGGCCAGGCTGGTCCAGCGGCGGCACTTCGCCTCGGTGATCGGGCCCGCCGGTCCGGCGAAACACTGCGACCCGGCCTCACCCTGCCGGACGGCCTCGTCGAACTCCGAGCAGGGTTCCAGCTCGTCGAGCACCGGCGGCAGCGCGAAGGCCTCGTCGAACGAGTCGTAACTTCCCAGCTCAACCGGGCCGCCGGGCGGCGCGGGAGAGCTTCCCGGGCCGCCACACCCCCCGCAGAGCAGAGCCGCCAATGCGAAGCAGGCGTACCTTCTCATGGGCTTTCCCTTTCGTAAGCGGTAGAGTTTTCGGCGGGGCCGCTCACCGGCTTCGTGAGCAACTCCACGCGACCTAGTAAATTCGCCCGGGCCAGGTCGAGCTGCGCCCGGATGAGGGCCTGCACCGGGCCGGTGCCATCGGCGTCGGTCTCCAGACTCAAGTAGACCGGCCTCGCGGCGTCGTCTGTCTTTGCGACCATCTCGGGCAGATCTTCCAGGGCGATCACCTCGCCATCGAAGGTCACGGTGCCGTCCCGTTTCAACTCGACGTGGTGCCCGGGCGGCAACGCGTCGTTCGCCGCGGCAGCTTCCTCCCGCCGCAGTTCCGGAAGACTCGCCCGGTCGACGTCGAAAACAGGCTGGTTGACGAGCATCAGCAGCACCATCAGGGCGAAGATGTCCAGACCGGCGATCGGCATCGACAACTTGGGCTCGTTCAGTAGGGCGTGCATCGATCCTCCCCTCCGGCATAGTGACCGTTCCCTTTGTGCAACGAGGCGCCGACTTCGTCCGTCTCGACTTCCTCGCGGTTCCCGTCGCGGAGGAAAATCTCTTCAAAAATCGGATCGAGTGACGCGGGGCGAACGTCTCTTTTTTCCTCCGCTGAAGCGACGGCCGCTTCCTCCACCGCGTCGCGATTCCCCGCGGGCTCGACCGCTTCCGGCGGCGAGGCGTCTTTTGCCCGCGGCTGGGAATCGACGGGCATTTGGCCGTTGCCTTTCTGCCGTGCCCGGTTGTCGTTGCGTGGCAGATTGCGTTTCACGTCGGCCGCCGCCTCCGCTTCGGCATGCCCGCACGTCACAGGCGGTGCCTGGCGTTCGGCTTTTCCGGCCTGCCGCCCGACACGAGGCCGCTTGCGATAGGGCCCGCCCGACTGATCCAGGCGCTCGAGCACCCGCTCAACTTGCTCGTGGAGCCCGCTGGTGCGCTTGTTGAGCAAGGAAGCAGCGAAGAGTGTGGGGATGGCGATGGCCAGGCCGCACTTGGTGGTTTCGATGGCCAGGCCCATCAAGGCGTACGGATCGCTGACTCCGACCTTGCACATGCCGATCCCCGCGGCCGTTCCCAGCAGGCCCAACATTTGGGCAAGGTTTGGGACCGTCGCTAGGACCGGCCCAAAACGCTCGGTGTCTTGCCGGAAGCCGGTCGAGAGCCGGTGCAACTTCAAGCGGTTGTTCCCCGCGGTTTTGAGGCAGGGCCCCAACCAGCCGAGTTCCTTGGACTGGTACTGGGAGCACTTAATGATGCCCCGCTTGCACCGCCTCAGCCAGTCACGAAGCGCGATCGGGTCGGCCTCGGAATGCTCCAGGAGAAAGAGAATCCGCTCCACGACCATGAAGGTGGCCATCACGCCGAGGGTACCGAGCGTCGCCCAAATTGCCGTTCCACTGAGTAGCATCAGAATTGGCTCCTTTCCTGTTTGCGCGTGAGAGCCGGACCGCGCTTCTTGCCCACTACCTCGGTCTTCAAGATGCCGGCGTCGCGCCGAATTCGCAGCACGAACTCCGTGCCGGGCGTGAGATCATGCCTGCCGAGCTCCTGCGCCAAAGCGCGGTAGATCAGAAGCGCCGCCTTATCGATCAGCGCGAACCGCGCGGTGGCCTTGTATCCCGGACCAAACCGTGTTCGGGCCGCGCTGCGAACCGAGGCGGGCCACTTCTCGTCGTTCAAGTCGCCGATCAGCATTCCCGCGGGCACCGCGTCGCAGGGGCCGACTTGGCCCAGCCGGCTCACCCGAAGCCGGTATCCCGTGCCGCTGGTGAGCACCCAGAACGCGGTCAACTCGCTCAGGTCCTCGACGCTCAGCCTCGCGTGGTCGAGCGTCAGCTCAAACTGGCCTTCGTGGAACCACCGCCGGTAGTCCTCGACGGCTCGCCTGATTTCCACCGGCGACATCGATTCGACCTGCTTGGGGCTTCGCTCGACCTCCGTCGGCAGCGGTTGCCGTTGGGGCGTTGTCTCCGGGGACTCGGCAGCCGGGTCGGGGTCGCTCGCTTCGGCGGGCTCCGACGGCTGGGCCTCTCGCTCCTCCGCCCGGTCGGCGGTCGCTTCCTCTGAACCACGGGCCGGCGAGGAAACTTCTTCCTCCACCCGTTCGCCGGCCGGATCGAAGACGTCCCGCGCGGTGACGACCTGATCCGGCGTTCCAAGCTGAGGAGCCGGACCCGCCCCTGCCGAGCGGCGGCCTTCGGAGCCCGCGGCCGAGATCAGCAGCAGGGCGAAGATCGCCACGGTGACGGTCAGGGCGGTCAGGTCTCGCGTCCAGTGAATCTGAAATCGCATCGCTCGCTTCCTCCCCGGGGTAATCAACTCACTCCCGGCTAAAGGTCCTCCAGGCTCTTCATGATCTCGCCGAACGACTCGGCCGGTTTCGACGCGGGGACGCCCGCGCGAACGGGCATCTCGTCGAGCCAAACCGGGTAGAGCGTTGTCTCCGCCTGGATCGTTGGGACGACGATTTCCTGCCCCGCATGGCGGTTCCGCTGTTCGCAAACACGCCGGGCCCGCCCCAGATTGGCCAGCTCCGCACGGATCTCGCCCAGGTGACGGCCAGTTACGGCTGCCTGCCGGCGGCACCCCTCTTCCTCGGATTTCAATTGCCGCAGCCGACCACGGTAGAGCTGGGCAACGGCCGCGAGCTCCCCTTCGGCCTGTTGCGGCTCATCGGCAAACTGACGACGCACGGCCTCGATGGCCACGTCGAGTTCCCCGCGGACCGACTCCAATTCCTGGGCCTTTTCGTCAGCCCGGATGATCAGCGCCCCGCGGATCTCCTCGGCCCGCTTCTCGCGAGTCTCCAGCTGAGCGATCTTCCGGTCGTAACGGAGCGAAGCCAAAAGCGGGTTCACGATCTGCCTGGCCAGCAGGGCCATCTCTTCCGGGGGCCTGGAGATCATCGAATGGATCTTCTTGGCCAGCTCGGAAGCCCGCGCGCTTTCGGCAGGCGGGGCCGCCGCCGCAGCCGCTGAGGTAGATTCCGAGACGCCCGCCGCCGGCTCGGAAGGCGCCGCCTTTGGAGGCTCGGCCATCACCGGGCCCGAGCAGAGCACCAGGCAGGACAAAATGACAGTCGCGTAGAAACACTTGGTCATGGTCAGGATCCTCCAATCAGAAAGGCGGGCGAGGCCCGCGCAATACACGGGTCGTACACCTCTACTTTTTCGGCTTGACTCCGGTCTCCTGAACGGCGACGGCCTCCGGGGCGTTCCCCTTCGCCAGCCGCGCCTGCACCGCGCGCAACTCCTCCTCGACGACCTGCATTTGTTGGGGCGTCAAGTCCATCTGGACAGTGTCGAGGGTCTTATCGAGCGGAAGGCCCTCGTGGACCGGCTTCTGCTCGCGGGAGCTGACGAGGATCTTCGCCGCTTCCTGCGCGGTTTCGAGCAACGCCATCGACTCGCGGATGGTCTGACGGTGACGACTGCTCTTGGCCGCAATCAGGGCCTCGCTTTCGTTCTCCACGGCCGCCTGAAGCCGCTCCGCGTAGATCGCCCACGACACGGCCAGCCAGTCAAGACGTTCGTCGAGCCGGGCCAAAGCACGTATCTCCTTCGCTCCCGCCGTCGCACTTTCGGTGTACCGCTCGGCGTCTGCATGGGCCTCATCGCGCTTGAGGATGAGTTGGTACAGCGAGCCTTCGATGCCCCGTTTTCGGTCGGCGACGACGCCGTCGTCCTCGCCGTGAAAGCCAACGAGCAGTTCGCCGGCGATTTGGTCGATCCGCCCCTGGGTCTCGGCAACCTCTCCCTGCCGCCTGCCGCCGAGCATCCGGTCTCTGGCGATCTGAGTATGCGTCTTGAGCCGAAGCTCTTCGATGCTCGAACCCACCTTCGGCAGAATCGCTGCAAGGTCCTGGAGGATCGTCAGATCCAGGAGATGAACCTTCATGGCCATCTGCGGGGACCCGTCAAAGGCATCTTCCAACTCGCTCCGTACGCGGCCCATCACGTCTTGCTGGAGGAGCAACTCGTGGAGGTCGCGGGTCAGATCCTCGTAGGTCTGGCGCCTCATTTCCTCGCCCAGATCAGCGCTTCGCCGAAGCTTGGTGGTGTCTGGGGGCGAGTCCCCGAACGCCGCTCCAAGGGGCACCAGGCCTACCACCAGGGCCAAGACCAGGACCGTCAGGCAGGCCTGGAGCCGCCCGGAAAATGAAGTTTCGTTTCGCATTACTAACCCTCCTTTTCCTGGGAAAAGACCACGTACATTTCGCGTCGCTTCCTGCACGCCTCCCCACGGCGCTCGTCGTACTGGCGGCGCGTCTCTGCATCCGCCGCCTCCTGCCCCTTCATCTGCTCACCAACGTCCTCGATTGCCAGGTCAATCACCCCCTCAACCAGACGCTCGTCGCGGTCCGCCGGGGTCATGGCAGCCTGGAAAACCGCCGGCGGCGACCCTTTCCCCCCGTGGGCCGCGGGCGCCCCGCCGACCGGCGCGGCTG
>JBDRTC010001223.1:0-16079 GCA_043824335.1 Planctomycetota bacterium
CGCCTTGACCTTGGACAACGGGATCGTGATCGTGCCGCCGAAGCGGCTTTGCTCGAGCGCGTCGAGCTCGAGCGTCGTCGACTGGCCGGCGAAGAGGAGTTCGTCCTCGGCGTGCCAGACGGCGTCGGCCTGATCGACTTCGGCCCCGTCGGCCAGATTTTTGTCGAACGGAAGGCGGTTGCTGTCGATGACGAGCGACGTGCCCACCTCGTCCTTCCAGGACCAGCCGAGCTGTGCGGAAATCGAGCTTCTGAGAGTCGTTGTCATGTCTTAGGTTCCGGAGGGAAGATAAACCTCGATGAGGAACTCGACGGTGAATTGCCAGGCGCCGTCGTCGTGCTGTGAGGCAGAATCGTTCGTCCGGCGCATCTGAACCACGCGGTCACCGCCGGAGAGGGCGAAATCGCTTCGGTCGAACGCTGCCTTCACCTGGTCGGCGATGGCCCGGCCGGCGTCGTAGTCGTCGTGCCAAACGTTGACCCGCAAGGTGACTTCGTCCAGGGCGTCGCCGGCGTTGGTGCGGAAGACCGTTCTGTTTTCGAGTCGCGTGATCGTGGCGTAGGGCACGGGATCACCGGCCGACCGGCCGGTTTTCACGTTCTCCGCCGGCAAAAGCGCGTTCAGGGCTTGCGCGGCGGCCCAGCGCTGGTGAATGACCTGTTCGAGATTCACGCGATTGCTCCTGGCACGGGAGAGATTCGCATATTCCGTATTCGGGAGGGGGACAGTCCCCGAGTTGTCTCTTGCTGAATCCTTAACTTACGCGTCTTGCCTCGATTTCCGTAAGCGCGTCGATCCGGTCGGACTTGCGGTAGCCGGTAACGCGGTAGCGGGTTCCATCAGGGCCTTTGATCCGATGGGTGTGGTCGACGGCCAGGTCTTCGGCGAGAAAGACCTTGAATTCGGCCGCGGCGGTCCGTTGCTCGTGCTCCTCTTTCACCAGGACCCGGGCCGGCTGGATTCTTGCCCGAAGGCCCGTTTTCCAGGTGTGCCACGCGGGCTCGTCGGCGCCGCCGTCGCCTTTGGCGTAGGTGGCCTGCTCGACGTCGACGTACTCGTCCAGCCCGTGGACGACGGCCAGGTTGCGCGCGACGCACCGCCAGCGGTCGCCCAGCGCGGTGTGTTGCACGTCGAGCACGGTCCACCGCTCGGAGTCTCCGTCGACGATCACGTCGCCCGGACGTGGCGAGAAGGTCAGCTCGGAGGCCGGCAGGTGCCACGTCACGTCGCCGGCCGTATATCGGCCTTCCGACTTCTCCGCCTCGCGGGTCCTCACCGTGCGACGCAGCGCATGGGCGACCTCGGTGCTGCCGGAGCTTCCCGGCCGCGTGAGGGTGACGGCTGTCAGCCCGTCAGTCACGCCGGCCAGGTCATCGCTTGGGTCGAACTCGAGCGCCATCACGTGATCCCCTGCGAGCGGATTTCAAAGGGTTCCTCGCCGGCCAGCTTCCTTTCGCACCAGTCGACGGTCGCCTGGAGGTTCGCGAGGTAGTCGTTCCAGGAGACGGTTTGCCCGTCGATGTAGTACGTGGGCTTGGGATTGGCCGTCAACTCGGCGAGGATCGCCAAGGTTTGGCTCTTGATCGTGCGGATTTGTTCCAGGTCGCTGGGCATGGGATGACCTCAAATCGCGTGGACGCGGAATCGGACCAGGATCACCTGGCCGCTCGTGGGCGTAAGCTCGAACACGACGCGGTAGATCCGTCCCGCCGTGGCAAAGGCTTGATTGGCCGTGACGTCGAGCACGTGCTTGAAGTTGTAGCCGGTGTCGTCGACGTCCCAGAGATCGTCGTTCTGGAGCGTGTCGTAGACGAGCGAGGCGACGGGCGCGGCCACGTCGGTGTGGCCCGTGATCGCGGTGGCCGTATCGGGGTCGTTTTCATCGAGGAGATACGCCGTGTATTTGGCCGAGGCGATGTTGGCCTGGGTGACGGGTGTCCCTTGGGCCCCGACCACTCTGGCCAGGAAGGTCGCCGAGCCGTTCTTGAAGACCACGCCGTGGATGTCGGAAGCGTCAGCCATGGATCTGTCCTGCCACTTGTCCGTTGGTGAAGACTTGTCCGGCGTGCTGGCCGTCGACGTGCTGCCCGCCCGCTTGCGCCCCGGTGTGCCACACCCGGCCGGCCGCGGCATGATACGGCGGATCGCCGCCTACGCGGGCCGATTTCCAGCCGAGCACGAGTGCCAGGAGGTCGCGGAATCCGCCCATCAGCTCACCCCCGTGATCGGTTCCGCGGCGGCGTCCTTGGCCACGGTCTTCGTGGCGTGGGTCGTGCTTCCGTCGGTCCGCTTGATCGTCCAGGTGGTGCCGACGATCTGGCTCTCCAGCGCCGCCAGCACGACCGTGCAAAGTGAATGTTCCGGGGCGCTTGATTCGACCTGGTCGACGTCGCGGGCGAGCACGGCGTCGGCGACGTCGTTGGCCGTCTGTTCAAACGTGACCGTGAGCGGAATGACGACGACGTTCGCCGTCGCGCTCTTGCCGGCCAGGACGCCCACGTCGCAGGTGCACTCGCCCGCGGTCAGCGTGATCTTGTAAACGCCCGGCGCGTTGGTCGGATCCACTTCCGATGGGCTGTTGGCCGGGGCGGCGGAAGTGCCGTCCTTGATCCAGCGGAGCGTGTGGTTGGCGCCGTCGCCGGTCTTGCCGGCGTTGTTCGACGTGTCCCACGCCACGTAGGCGACGGTGAGCGATTGCCCGCGGCTGGCCATCAGGCGGCCCTCCCTTGAAACAAGTGCCAGGGGATCTTGGGACTGACCGGCGAAATTGGGGCGACCAGTCGTGGTCGGCCCGGATAAATCAGCGGCGGATGGTCCGTCCACGAGGGCGAGTTGTACGCGGTCATGGGATACGTTCCGAGCCGGTCGTTGTCGTTCTGACCCCAGAGCCCGCCCAAGGGCCAATAGGCGGCCAGGTTTTCGGGCCGGATCATTAGCGGGGAAAACCGTTGGTGCAAAGCACGTACGTCGTCGTCCGCAAGGGCGACGTTCCAGATCGCCGCTTCCGCGACGGCGCCCGACAGGTACTTGTCGGGCGTGGCGTCGCCGAGGCGCCCGATCGACACGCGATCGATTCCCGCAACGCCGAGCGAAGTGTTGTCGGAGCCTTGCTGTGAATAGTCCAGTGCCACGAGACGGTCGTTTTCGGCGGAGAAAACCCCGCACACGTGGTGCCACGTGTTCACGGAATAGTTCCACGCCTTGGCCGCTCCGGCCAGACCCCCGCTAGCCACGGTTCTGGCGATCACCTTTCGATAGCCGCCACTGACGGCGTCGACTTGAAGTGATCCCAGGATTTGGTCGGAGGCGTCTTTATCGCCGATCCACATCAGGGCCTGGCCGACCGCGTCGGTATCGGTGTAAAACCAGCACGAGAGCGTAAACGGCGGCGAAGTGACCGGCGGGCCGGCTCCGCTCCATTCCACGTATTCGCTTTGTGCGTCGTCGAAGAATCGCGCCATCAAGGGGTCTCCCGTAGCACCAACCGCAGCAGCTCCAGGTCTCCCGTGAAGGTGCTGTCTGACGTGTCGCAGTTGACCTTGACTCGAAACAGCTCGCCGGCTGCCACGTTGTCGATCTCCGCTCCGTCGCTGAACAGGACGCTGCCGATCTCCGTGAGTCCGCCCGTCGCCGGCACGGTGACCGTCAGGTCTTTGGCCGCGGCAAAGCCGTCGGCGTCGAGATCCTGCTGGGCATCGCCGATCCGCTCAAACGCAATTTCCAGTTGGCCGGTGTGCGTGTTGTTTACGTCCGTTGAGAAGGCGACGATCGCGTAGACCGTGATCCCACCGCCGGCGTAGTGCCACGGCACGAACCCGGTGAACAGGGCCGCCTCGTCGGCGGAAGCGTCGAAGTCGAGCACGGGATGGCCGTTCCGCATGTCGGGCGTCGCGGCACTGGTCGACGGCGGCTCGTTCGACTGCGGGGAAAACTCGGCCAGGAAATCACCGGCTGCCATGGCTTGGTCTCGCTGGAATCACGTGTTGCCTTGGGTTACGGCGCGAGCAAGGCCGCGCCTTCGAACGTTACGCGCCGCTGGACGCCGCGCCGGTGCACTTGACCACGTAGCGGGGATTGAGCACGGCTGCCGCGCCCCGCTCGCTCGCCTTGAAGCGGACGACGATGTCCTGGTTGAAGTCGGCTTCGCTCCCCAGTGGCGACTGGGTCACCGTGATGGGCCAGTTCTCCATGTAGGCGAAGGCCTTCTTGAAGTCGCCGAGGAACCACCACTTCTTGGCGTCGGCCGATGCCTCCCCGGAGGCGATGACTCGCCGATAGGCCAAACGGCTCTCCACCACCCGGTAGTTTCCCAGCGGGTTGGCCGTGACGGTCGTCGTGGCGGTTCCGTCCGGGGCGTAGTGGATTTCCGCCGCGTTGAACACGCGATGGGCCGCGTGGCGATAGGCCGGCATCACCAGCACGGTGGTCGCCTGCACCAGCACCGGCTCGCTCGTGTTGGGGTCGAGGATGTCGGCAAAGAGCTGCTCGGCGGCGTCGACGTCGGTCCAATCGACCAGCTCGTTGTCCGCGAGCACGTTGATCCAGGGGCCGCTGTCGCCCGAGGCGTAGAAGGTGTTGTAATCGGTCCCCTTCCACTTGTAGTTGTTGGTGGCGCCGATCACGACGTCCACCAGCCGCTTCTCCTTGTTCAGCCCGAGCACTTCGCCCACTTCCGCGGCCCGGCTGAGCACCAGGTTGGTGCGGTCGAAGAAGATGGCCTCCCGGGTGACCGGCACGATCAGGCCGTGCTTGGTGGTCGAGGGGGTCTCGATGTAGTCTTCGCCGAACCCGACGTGCGGATAAGGCATGCCCGGACGGATCTCGGTCACTTCGTCCTTGATCCGGCCGATGCCGGGGATCTTTTCGCCGTCGAGCCGGGTGGGGACGGTGCTCACCAGCTTCGAGACCGCGAAGGCCTCTTGCGTGTACGCCTCCAGGATCTTGGAGTAAATCACCTGGCCGGTGACGTTCAGGAAGGCGGTCACGTCGACCCCTTCGCCGGCCTCCAGCACGTTGACCCCGCCGGCGCTTCGGGGGTCCATCGCGCGGACCCAGTGGTGCCCCTCGGGCACGAGCCCTTCGGCCAGGTCGCGGAGGCTGAAATCCTCCGGCTTGACGTGTCCCTGGGTCAGCGCCTCGGAAAGGTGCTTGACCGTGTCGTCCGGCCCGTCCAGTTCGTACCGTCGCCGCAGTTCTCGGTATTTGATGGTTGCCACGAGTGCGTTCCTCCTAAATGGATGAGGTAGAGGTTGTCATGCTTGTGTTTCGATGCCGCCTGCGCCGCGCCGCTTTTCGCGCTTAAAGCGCCGGAGGTCACTCTCGCGACATTTCCGCGTGGCATCGCGCGGCGTCGCGCCGCGTTTCCTTGATCTCCTGCGTCAATTGCTGCAAGAGATCCGTTTGGTTGCGAATCGCCTCGTTCAGATCCACGAGGGCCTTTTCCAGCGATCGGCGGATGTACCAGACGGGCACGCCCTCCTCGTCGGTCTTGGCGTGCAGCTCGTCGAGCCGGTCGATCTGCCGGGCCATCTTCAAGAGGTCGACGCCCCGCGATTTGAGAAAACCCATGGCCTTGTCGACGGCAAACAGCACCACCAGCGTGAAGACGGCGATCGTTTCCGCAGTCACTTCCATCGTCTGTCCCCTCGTCTTACACTCCGCTGGCGCTGGTGCCCTCGACGCCGCCGGTCATCACGGTGGATCGGACGTCGACGAGCACGCTGGTCGCCGCGGTGGCGACCCGCTTGGCCACCCGGCCGACGGCGTATTGGCTCGCGGCGACGGCGGCCACCTGCTGGTCCAAAAGGCCGTCGCCGCCGGAGTTCTCGTCGGCGCCGACCAGGTCGCCCAGCTCGAACGTGCCGCTGGGACAATCGAAATCGAACACGCCGGTGGTGGCCACGCGGATCGGGTCGGTGTCGCCCGACCGGCTTCGCTGCATGGCCACGCCCAGGAAGTTGTCGGCGCACAGCTCCTGGTTGGCCGTTTCGCTCCCTTGGTCGGCCTGCGAGGAGGCCGGTTTGGCGTCGTCGACGTCCTGGTAGACCAGGTCGCCGATCTCGATCACCGTCGCACTGTCGACCGCGGCGACCACGGGGTTCGTGTCGCCGTATCTCCAACGCATCTTGTCGCTCACTGCTTGGTTCTCCTGAGTTAGGGTATAGGGTTCACGTAATGGCCTTCACGAACGTGTTGAGGTCCGTCGGCCCGGCCCCGTAGACCTGGTGCTGGTCGCGCGAGCGGGGGCGGGGGTCGAGGCGAGCTGTTTCCGCGTGCCTTTCGGCGGCGCCCCGCACCAGCGCGGCCCGCTCCTCGACCATCTGGCGCATCGCCTCCTCGCTGGGGGCGGCCAACAGCGAATCGAGGAACCGCTCACTGACGATCGACCGGGCCCAGCCTTCGGCCAGCTCGGGATCGGGGAGCTTGAATTCGCTCAAGAGCCGCCGCACCACGAGACGCTTCTTGAGGAGCGATTCGGCGGCCTCCAACCGATCGACCTCGGCCTGAAGCCGCGCAATCTCGTCTGCCTGCTCTTGCGTGATCGCCTCGACCAGGTCGGGACGTTGCTTGTTCAACTCCTCCCGGCTCAACTCGGCCAGCTCACTCCTCGGCTGATCCTGAGTGGATCGCGTCGAGCCGCCCTCGGCCGGGTTGGACGCCGATTCAAAGAGGCCTCGCGTCGTGGCCGGGTCGGCCACCAGGTCGACGCTCTCGACCTTCACGATCGCCTCGACCACCACCCGATCGCCGCGCCGGGCCGTGCGGGCCTGCACGTTGTGCGAGAAGCCCACGTTCTGGGGCATGTGCTCCGCGTCCCAGATCAGTTGCTCTGCCAGGGCGTGCTTGGGGTTGAAATGGAAGTCGGCAAAAAGCCCTTCCTCGGGCCGGGCCGTCACGCCCCGCAACACGCCGATGCGGTCCTGGTAGTCCCGCGTGCCCAGGGGATTGCCCTTGGGATGGTTCACGTTCACCTTGGCCTCTTCATAGAGCCCCGCGGCCTCGGCCAGGGCCTCGGGCAGATACGTCCGCCCGTTGCGGGACTCGATCCCGAGGATTTTTGCGCCGCGGATCACCCCGGCCTGGCGATCGACCCGCACGGAGACGCCGCGGGAGTCGACAAACTCCTGGAGTGTTTCGTTCATTACGTCTCCTCACGACAGGGACAAAAAAAGAGCCCACCAAAAGCCGCGTTGGCTCTTGGTGGGCTCTTCTGGATACCTATCGGTCGATAGGCTCTTGGGATACCCGTTCGCTTGTTACCGCTCGACCCGTTCCACCCTCCGCCGGATCGTCTGGATCGTTCCGTCCTGGACCGTCACCTCCACGCCGGCCGTGCCGTGAAATCCTCGCCTGAGCACTTCCACCAGCATCTCCCCCATCGCCTCGGTGAGCTGCGTCACCTTCCTCTCATTGCCCGGCGTTTTGGTGAGCGTCATCATGCCGTTAACATACGATACGCTGGCCGGATTTTCAAGCCTTCTTTTTGGCCACGTTGCTTTTGCCAAGTCGAACGTTCGGTCCTGTAGAGCTGGTCCTGCTTTCATTGGAAGTAGCACCTTCGCACGTGCTAAGCCGCTAGCGAGGATCACTCGTCTTTGTCCTCGGCCCTCGGCTCGTCGTTGCTTGCCCCGGCTGGTGATCGGTATGTTTCCGTGGTGAACTTATGCCTCGGCGGGTCGTGCGATTAGCTCCCCGACAAGCTGCTGTTCCCTGTCCGGGTCCAACCCGTGCCGCATGGACATGGTTTGGGTGGACATGGCTTTGTTGCGGACGAGGATCTGGTCGGCGAGGGCTTCTTTGTGGCGGTCGCGGACGGAGAGGGTGGGGGGAATTGCCTGGATGTCGACGGACGCGAGCGATTCGGCCGGGAGGCGGCCGGTCTCGACCGCGCTTCGGACGACGCGCCACATCACTTCGAGGTCTTCTTCGATCATCTCGTGCTGGAGCCGGCCGAACATCTTGACGGCCGGGCCCTCGGCCACCATGGTCGAGGCGTAGTTGGCGTTCGAGGCGTCGCTGGAGAGCATGAACTCGGGCATCACCAACCGGCTGGCAATCGCCCGAAGCTCGGCCTGGAGGACGACCACGTAGCGGCTGGCGTCGATCGCCGCGGCGGGGAACTGGTAGTCGGTGCCGGCGAAGGCGTCGAGGATCGTGCCGGGCGCGTAGCGGCGGAAGTGGCTGGTGCGGCCCGTGCTCTGGGCGGTGACGCTCACGTCGGCCTGATCGCCGACGAACTGCTCGATCGTGCCCCTCGTGCCCGAGGCGTGCTTGCGGATGATGGCGATGGCCGACTGGATCTCGGCCACGACGCTCATGTTCCTAAGAATCTTTTCCGCCCGGCGGAGGTTCTTTCGCACGGGATAGAAAAGCGGCAGGCCGCGCCGGACGTTGGCGTCGACGTTCGCCTTGCGGTGCTGGATCTCGGCGGCGTCGACCCACCGGCCGCCCAGGTAGTAGCCGAGCACGGTTTCCACGTCGTCGGGATCGGTTTGGATGCCGAACGAGGCGGAGGGGTCGTCAGCCCGCTCGATGGGCGTGCTGATCTCGTCGGGCTCGACGAAGCGTACCCGGGTTGTGCCTTCCCCGGTGACGAAGAACCGCAGGAAGGCCTCGCCGTCGCGGTCGCGCCGGCGGACGACCTCCTGCTGCCGCTTGTGCCACTTGTTCTCTTGGAGGAACTGGTTGAGCACGGCCTGGACGTCGCGAACCAGCTCGTCTCCGATCTCGTGGCCCGGCTTTGCGGTCACCCGGTAGGCGTGGCCGCTCCCGACGATGTAACTGACGCGGTTCTCGTGGCCGTTGATGGCGAACTCGTTGCTGACGGCCAGCGAGCGGCACTGGGTGCGGATTTCGCCGAGCTGCTGCTCGGTGGTGAACGCAAGGCCGGCCGCGCCGAGTTGTTTTGACAGGGCGCCGACTTGGGCCCAGCGGGAGCCGTCGGCGTCATAATACGCTTCGGCCGGGTCGACGAAGTTGTCCCACAGCTCGTCGAACGCTTCCAGGAGGCGTTTTTCCATCCGGGAGAGTCGAGGATCGGCGTGCGGTTGCGACGCGGCCTCGCGGCCCGGCTCCGTGGTGGTCGGGTTGGATTGGTAGTCTTGTTCCATGGGTTCGGTCCTTTTGGATTGAGGTTGGGGCTCAGTTTCCCGTTGTTAAGCCGCAAGCGGCCCGTTGTTAAGCCGCAAGCGGCCTGTTGTTGGGCCGCGGGCGGCGGATGGGGTTATCCCACCGGTAGTCGATTTCCCAGGCCGTCGTCGGCCGGCGTGCCGTTGAGTAGCTCCGTGGCCAGGCGGACGGCCATTTCGGCCGCGTCGGGGCCGTCGTCGTGGTCGCCGATTGGAAACTCCTTGAGCTGGTCGACCAACAGCCGCGTGGAAGGCGAATCGCCCTTGAATCGCAGCCGTCCGCTCGACAGGAAGGGCCCCAGCCGGCGAATCCGCACCTGCTTGTGGACGCGGTTGTTCAGCATCCACGGCCGGGCCGCCAGGATCCCTTGCCGGCGGAACTCGGTTTCAAACTCCGCGGCCAATAACTCCTGGAACTGGTTCGTCTCCACGCCAAACGCGTCGGGCTGGAAGTTGCGGTAAAGCTCCACGCCCTGGGCAACGATCTCGGGCGTGGGCCGACGGGCGAGGTCGGCTGCCACGTAGAGAGTCCCCTGGCGGCCGACCCCGAGCATGACGAACGCGGAGTAATCGCCCCGCCGGGCGTCGACGCCTTTGCTCGGATCGAGCGCGAGCGTCTTAATCCGCAGGTCGTTGGGCCAGTCGTCGAACCAGATCCGCTCGTCGAAGTACGACTCGGGCCACTCGCACAGATCAGGATTGATGGGCGAATTCTGCTTCTCCCGCTCGAACGCCGTGCGGCCGCTCTCGGCGCGAATACACATCAGGGTGTAGAGGTCCTCTTCCTCGGGCCAGAGCACGACGGCGCCGGCGTCCATTTCCTCGCGGTGCTCGTCGTAGAACGCCCGGGCGGCTTCCCGGTAGCAGGGACTGGCCAGGTCGGTGTAGAGCGCTTCCCACTTTTCCCAGAGCGACATGTTCTCGGGCCAGCGCCGGATGGCCTTGAAAACGCGCGACTGCCAGCCGGAGGTCTTGTCGAGCTCGACGGCCAGCGCTTCGCGATGCAGGGCCGTGGCCAGGCTCACCACGTTCGTGCGGCTCGTGCCGGCCTTCAAGAGCGTGCCGTGGAACCAGGTTCGCGAGTGGTCCCGCTGCAGGGCGGAGAGCATGTGTCCGTCGTTCTGGAGGTCGTCGCAGACGATCAGCGTGGGCCGGTCGGCCCGGCGACGGCGGCCGCGAATCCTCTGCCCCGTGCCAAAGGCCTCGATGGCCACGCCGTTGGGGAGCACGATCGAGCCGGACCGCCAGACGGGCCCTTTTCCCGTGGCGTCGGGATAGTCGGCGGCCAAACGCGGGTTGTCGAGCAGCTCGCTCTTGATGTTTTCCAGGTGGGCGCACGCCTGGTGCCGCGTGTCGGAGACGATCCAGACGTAGGGCTCCCACCGCTCGACGGCCGCCCGCAAGGGATAGGCCAGGGTGCCGATCGTCGACTTGGCCCCGCCGCGCGGTCCCAGCACGTTCAGCTTGCTGCCCCGGTTGTACCACATCGAGTCGAGCTTTCGGCCGAGCCAACGGTGCATGGCGGAGGCCGGCCGGGTAAAGTGGTCGGGCAGGTGCTTGCGGCCCCAGTCGAGAAGCGTGGGGCCGGAATTCCGGGCCGCCTGGAGACGCCGTGCCCGGCCGTGCCGCGAAGCCAGCTCGTTGTGAAGCGTTCCTAAGATGTCGCTCACCTGGGCGGAGGACAAGCCGCATTCCATCAAAGCGATCTCAGACTTCATCATCGGCCGACTCCTTCTTCGCAGACCGTCGGAGCACGGCCCCGAGCGCGTCAAACCGCTTGAGGATCCTCTTCCGATACAGAGGGATGGGAACCTCGCTGACGACGATTTCGGTCAGCTCCGCCAGAACCAGCTTGATCTGGTCGACGGTGATCACGTCGGGGCTTCTCGCGGCGTATTCGGCGGGGTTTTTCCGTTCCAGGGCCCAGGCGGCCGCCCGCCAGTACTGTTCCTTGCGGGCCGCCTTCTGGATGTTCTTCAGGTAGGCGATCTCCGATTGATACTCCGCGTGGCGCAGCGCGTCGGCAAACTCCGGATCGCGGTCGGCCGTGTTGTGGATGGTGGAGACGGCGCATCCCACATAATTGGCCGCCGTGCGGCGGCTGCACCCGACCGAGAGAATCGCCAGGATCTCCTTTTTCTTGGTTGCATCCAGCACCGGACGTCTGCCGCGTTTTGCCATGCAGTGATTCCTCGTCGACCAGTCCATTTGGGAAGAGGAGAGTCCCATTTTCCCTGCGGGAGAATCGGGACAGTCCCCGAGCTATTCTTTGGCCGCCGCTTAGTCTCCTTGCGCCGGGCCGACGTATTCGGCGGAGACGACGGCCCGACCGCCCGAACCGCGATATCCCCGGATGAAACCTTTGGCGCTTGCGGACCCCGTCTTGTTCACGCTGATGGCCTTCCATCGCGGCGACTTGCGCCAGTGGGCGATCACGGCCGGATGACTGGCCGTGCAATTCACGCGGTGGCCTTCCTCGCGATGAACCCGGGCCACCGCCTCCAGGACCGACATGCCGATCCCGATTCCCTGGTAGTCGGGCAGCGTGACAATCCGGCTCACGCGCCAGCGGTTCTTGCGCCCGATCAGGGAAACCGTTGCGCAAAACGCCACGGGAACTCCCTCCCACGTCGCCAGGAAACACCGCGCTCGCTTACTCAACGAACCGCTCAAATAGTGATGGCGCGCAAACATCCCCCACGCACCACGCCCGCAACGAAAGATCTCAAGCTCGATCGGCGGTCGTTGAAGACACCTCCGGGTGAATTCCGAGGTGGCCATGTCGAGAACCCAGTCGGGCTGGAGCCATTCGGCCACGTCGTAGTGGCAGGTGATCGCCACGAAGCGACACTGAATGATCCCTTGGCGAATCGCCTTAGCCACCGCCGCCGAAGCGATCCTCGCCACGTTGCGGTCGACGACACTGGTGAACTCGTCGAAAGCGACGAGAGAGAGTTGAGAGTCGAGAGTTGAGAGTCGAGAGTTGAGAGTGGAGAGTCTAGAGTCGACGGTGCCGGGTTCCGGGCTCTGGACTCTGGACTCTGGACTCTCAACTCTCGCCTCCGCCAGTGCCCGGGCCAGATCGCAGCGGAATTTTTCGCCGCCGGACAGAACGTGATACGGCTTGATCCAACTGGGCGGTGAGCTGAAGCCGACCGCGGTGAACAGGCTCGTGATCTCCTTGATCGGCCGGTCGCCCATCGAGTCCACGACGGCCCGGTCCCGGGGCCACGCTCCGCACTGGTAGAGCCGATCGCCGAACATTTCCCTGGCGACGGTGGTCTTGCCGCTGGCCGAGGGGCCCACGATCAGCCCGGTGCGCCAATCGTCGCCCAATTCGGGAAGTTCGATCCGAAACCTTTCCGAGGCCCGCTCGGCGATGGGCACGTCGAACATTCCTCCCACCTGCTGGACCCGAAACGAGTCGAACACGGGACAAGTTACGGTGACGTCGAGTTGGGGCATGGCATTCTCGGTCGAGAGTCTAGAGTTGAGAGTCTAGAGTCCAGAGCACTCGGCCTTGCACTCTTGTCTCTGGACGCTGGACTCTGGACTCTTGTCTCTGGACTCTGGACTCTGGATTCTTGTCTCTCCTCACAGTGTCAGCAGCCGGCAGGTGAGCCCTTCGGCGGTGAAGCGTTCGTAGAGGGCTCTTTGCTCGGCTTCATCTTTGCACTCGATCGCGACCTGAAACGACTCGGGGATTTTCACTTCCGGGCGAGCTTGCTCTTTCGAGCTTCCTTCCCAGGGTTTGGCCGACGAGGAGAGCGTCTGGTCCAGCAGGGTTCGGACCGCCTCGTTTTCGGTCTCCACGCGTTGGAGAAGATCGGCCAGGACGTCGTGGTCGGCCTCGGCCAGGCCGGCCAGCGGATCGTGCAGGGCCAGGAGCTTGGCGGCCTCCTTCTCGTCGAGGTCGAGCACCAGGACCGGCACCTCCGCGTCGGGCGTGATTTCCGCCCGGAGATGGCCGTCAATGAGCTCGAGCGAACCGTCGGGAAGCTCGCGCGCCAAGAGGGCGTCGGCGTAGCCGATTTCCGCCAGCACGCCCCGCAGGGCATCCTGCTGGGCAAGCGGGTGCGTCCGCCAGTTCTTCGGATGCGGCCTCAACCGGCTCGCCTTGACCCGCCGTAATTCCTTGATGCGGTCGCGCACGTTCATCTCGCGTCCTCCGGGCCTGCCCAGCTTATTGTCTTGGAGCCCCTTACGGTGCCGGTTTTGGCGTCACCGACGGTTCGCGGTTCGGGCTGGCGCCCGCTCCGCGCGGCTCTTCGGAGGGCCGCACGCCGTGCGGGATGGGAACCCGGTTGTTGTCGCCCCCGAAAGAGACGGCCATGTCGAACATCTCGCAGAGCGACGCGTACAGCATCAGCGACTCCCGCGGCGTAATCCGGTAGGTGGCATACCGGCTGTCCAGCCGCGTCGCCTCGACGATGTGCTGATCCAGCGAGGTGACGAACATTCGGGCGTCGACGTTGCGCAGATCGACTTCGCTCAGGAGCGGGGTGTTGGGGTCCGAACCGTCGAGCCGGTAGGGCAAGTCGAACTCCCGGCCCGCCGGACGCGCGACCTCCTCGCCGGCCGGACTCCGCTCGTTGATGTCGTCCGGCAGCGAAACGCTCAAGTCGCGGGCACGCTCCTGGAGCGTTTTGATGTCGAGCTGCTGGGGGTTATGCGTGATCTTGCGGCGGAGGAAGTCGAGGCGAACCAGGTGCTCCATGATGAACTCGTTGGTTGCCGTGTCCCATCCGCTCTGCACGCCGAACTCGCCGTCTTGCAGGACTTGCCCGCGGAACAAGAGGCAGTGCCCGGCGTAGGTGTGAATCGACCGGTTGCGGAACCGGGTGATCGCGTCTTCGAACGTGTCGCGTCCTGAAACGGTCATGACGGAAAGCTCCTTTGGCGTTTGAGTTTGAGAAAGACGTGGTGGGGTTTACTGGTTGTCACTTTGCGGGCCGGAGGCATCGGGCGGCTCGGAAGGGAGCGGCGACTCGTCGTGAATCCGGTAGAACCTTCGTGCCACGCGCTGGCGCAGGTTTTGAGCCCAGCGGGCCAGGGCGGCGTCGCTGCTCTCTTCGGCCCGGCGAAGCTCCTCGTCGTACTCGCGCCCGAGCGTGACGTCGGCCATGGGACTCCGTCCCGAAAGGGCATAGACCCGGGCGAGTTGCTCGGCGTAATCGTCGTTGAGCGGCTGGGCTGGCTTCGGCCGACGCCGGGGAACCGCCGGAGCGAGTCGCTTTCGTTTTGACCTGCGTCGCCTGAAGAGGCCCGCCGCGAGCCGAATCGCGAAGATCGCCGCGATCGAGGGCGGGCCCGTCCAGCCCAGTGCCGTGAAGACGGCCGGCAGGATCGTTTGCGCCAACCCGGGCCCCCGGTCCGCGAGGATTCCAACCGCCACCTCACGCACGACCGCCCGAAGGTTGTCGTCGCCGACGGCGTTTTCGGCCCGCCCGATGCGGTCCTTCAACCCGGCGACCAGGCCGGCCGCTTGCTCGATCTTATCCACGCGATCGCCCCAAGACCGCTCACGGTCGGCCTGCTGCCCCTTGGCGTCGTTGAGTTCGCTGACCAGGCCGTCCAGGCGCCGGCGGATCTCGTCGAGATGGTCGCCCGAGGCGGGCGGGCTTGGCGCCTCGGGCAGTAGCCCTAGCGCCGGCGGCGTGGATTCGGGCGGCGGCCGGGGCAAGCCGCCGAGCGGCAGGATCCCGTGGAGGAACTTGCGGATCCGCCCGCAATAGGTCCCGCCCACCATGCGACCGTCGGTCCCCCAAAGAACGGCAACCAACTCGCCCGATGCGTTGAACACGGGACCCCCGGAATCGCCGTCGCGGGCGCGGCCCGATAACTCCAACGTCTCATAGGTCCTGGTCGCGCCCGTTCTGGCGTACCCCAACACGCGACCCTGATTGCACCAATAGCGGCCGTCGGATCCGTAACCACAGCTTTGGAGTTGATCGCCGGGCTTGGGGTGATCGTCGGCGATCGTCACCGGGGCCGCCAGAGGTTTCGCGATTGCCAGGGCGGCCAGGTCCCAGGCCTGATCGGCGGCCAACAGATTGGCTTCAAACCGGCGTCCGTCGGAAAAAGTGACCGACACGTTGCCCGTCTCTTGGCGGAAAAGGTGGGCGCACGTCAACACGATCCCTCGCTCCGCGTCGTTGTGGACGAGCGTACCCGACCCGTAGCATCGGCTCCCGCCCGGCGTGGTGGAGACCACGCGAACCACCGCCGCGTGGGGTTTGACCGCCGGCTGGCACACGCCTTGGGCACACTGCCCCGCCGCGGGTGATTGCAGGATCACCGCGCTCGCCAAAAAGCAAGCGGCCGATGCCAGGGAGCGGATGCGTGTCATGGTTGAGCCCCGGCTCGCGATGTCGGATTTCCTCGGGAAACGAAAGAGAACCGGTTTACGTTCTGCCGCTGCGTTGGCGGCGCTGCTGCATCCGACGAACGCGCACTCGCTCGTATCTTGCCCGCTGCTCGCCGGAAAGTTCGAGTTCCAGGGCCTCTTTCGGTCTGTCCGGTTGCCGCTTTATCCGGGATTCCGCCATGAGCTTTCGCACGTGGCACAGACGGCAAGGCACGTGGGCCATCCCTCCGCACCCCGAACAGCGTCGGGGCGGGCCCGTCGGGGCGTCGAGTTCCCTCTCCCCATTGCAGGACTGATCGTCGTAATCACGGCGCTTGCCGCTGGCGATCGCGCCGACTGATCCTCGGCTCACACCGGCCCTGCGGGCGATCTCGCGCTGGCTGTACACGCCCTCCGCCAAGAGCCGCTTGATTTCCGTAACGATCGACGGTGCGATCATCGATATGCCCTATGCTCAACCGTAGCGCGAAAAAAAGAGCCCGCCGTGGAAATGGTTTTCCACGACGGGCTCTTTCGGATACCCGACGAATCAGGCTCTTCCGATACCCACGAAACGCCTGCCAGGATAACGAAACGGCTGGCCC
>JBDRTC010001224.1:0-3420 GCA_043824335.1 Planctomycetota bacterium
CCCGACGGAAGTTTGTTTCGGGTAACGACCTTGCACACATTACATTGAAATCCATCGTGATCATGACTTGAGTTCCTCCCAGGAGCAACGGCAATGGCAGGCGGGTCTCAGCGGTGGCTGAAGGAGATAAGATGTGACACCGCTAGCGACTTTATCGAAGCCCTTCGACCCACGAACCCACGGTGGTTGACGGAACAGCTTCACTGCCAATGGGTTTATCGTGGACACGGCAACGCGAACTGGGAACTGCTCCCGTCTGCGTGGCGCGCGGCCAACGCTGAGAAGGACGAGACTAGAGCATTGAGGAAACTGAGTCTTGCTAGCAACGCGCTGAACAGCCAACTCTATAGTTGGCGCGATACAGATAAGCCGCCGTTCGGACTGGAACCAGCCGATAGGGATGCCTGGAGGCAATTGGAGAGCGACGTCAAGGAGCGCCGAGTCCATAGTTACGTGGCGCAGCTACTGTTCGAAGCGCAACTCCTGACGGACTTCTGGGGATTGGCCGATGAAGTCGGCCATCTGGTCGAGGCGCCTGGCTGGATCGGTAACCGCCTCCGCCTGTCTGCCATAATCCCCCTAGCAGGAAGCGGCGCGAGAGAGGCATTCTTCGAGGACCCGCTGGTTGCCACAGCTCAGCATCACGGCATACCGACACGGTTGCTGGACTGGACGTACCGCCCCTTGGCGGCAGCATTCTTTGCGGCAGACGCACTGAGCGAGACGGCTGACAGCGATATCGCAGTGTGGGCATTGCGTCGGGACGCGGTAAAGCGGTCGCGTCTCCGCGAATACCGAGTTGCCCGACATCTGCTGCCATTCCTTCACGCACAAGCAGGCTGCTTCATCTGGGACTCGGCCCCCAATGCGGACTTCGCGTTGACTGGGAATTGGCCCAGTCAGGCCAAGGTGATCGCTGATCGCCGCGCAATCGACAACAGCCCGTTCCCACCGCCTCCCTGGGGATACAAGATTGCGTTGCCCGCAAGACATGCTCCACAGGTCGTGGAAATGTTGTGGCGAGAGGGCATATCGCGAGCTCATCTTATGCCCACGCTCGACAATGTGACTCAGTCACTATGGAGCACCGTGCGCTGGCGCGCGGAGGGTTCGCTCCTAGACTAACCGCCCACTCTTGCTTGGGTTTGGCCGCTCTGCATGGAGACTCCCCGCTCACGCGTGGCCCCGTATTCTTGCTCACTCGCGTGGATGTCGCTATACTCCCACATGACGTTTCCCCCGACGCACAGGAGGCGTCAGGCGAGCTATCGCGATTTTTGCCGGCCGGGCCGTTTGGCGGCATGGCCTGCGGCTCTCTGAAAACAACGACGGAGGTGCATCATGCGACCGAGCACGCGTCGGACATTCTTGCAGCAGACTGGGCTCACCGCGGGGGCCGCGCTGGCCTGGGCGGGGGCGTCGTCGGGGGCCGTGGGGGCGAACGAGCGGGTGAACCTGGGCGTGATCGGCTTGAGCCGGGGTCGGGCGCACTGCGAGGCCTTCGCCGCGGCAGAAGACGCCCGAGTCGTGTACGTTTGCGATACCGACCGCCAACGGCTGGAAAGCATTAAGGGGCGGTACAACGTCGAGAAGGGCGTGACCGATCTGCGGGAGATTCTCGACGATAAGTCGATCGACGCGGTGGCCATCGCCACGCCCGACCACTGGCACGCCCCCGCGGCGATCCTCGCCTGCGAGGCGGGGAAACACGTCTACGTGGAAAAACCTTGCTCGCACAACATCCGCGAGGGCCGGCTGATGATCGAGGCCGCCCGGCGGCACGAGCGGGTGATGCAGGTCGGCACGCAGAACCGTTCCAACGAGGGCGTGCGCGAGGTGGTCCAGATGCTCCGCGAAGGGGCCATCGGCGACGTGCTGGCCGTGAAAGTGATCAACAGCCAGCTTCGGGCGAACATCGGGCACCAACAGCCGAGCGATCCGCCCGAGCACGTCGATTACGATCAGTGGGTGGGACCGGCCCCGATGGTGCCCTACCAGGCAAACCGGCTGCACTACGGCTGGCACTGGTGGTACGCGTTCGGCACCGGCGACATCGGCAACGACGGCGTCCACGATCTGGACATCGGGCTTTGGGGCCTGGGCGTCGAGGGGCATCCTTCGCGCATCAGCGGCTACGGCTCCAAAATGTTCTTCGACGACGACCAGCAGTTCCCCGACACCTACTCGATGACCTACGAATACCCCGGCGGAGGCGCAGTGGGCCAAAAACGCCTCCTCGTTTTCGAGCAGCGGATTTGGTCGCCCTACCGGGAGCAGGGCTTCGAGAACGGCGACATTTATTACGGCACCAAGGGGATGTTGCACGTCGGCAAGGGCGACGGCTATCGGCTCTATGCCGAGCGGAACAAGCTGGTGAAGGAGAAGCAGTTCGGCATGCCTCTCACGGAGCATCAGCGCAACTTCCTCGACGCGATTCATGGCACGGCGAAGCCGAACGCCGACATCGACGTTGGGCACCTTTCCGCCACGCTGGCCCACCTGGGCAACATCTGCGCCCGGCTCGGCCGCAGCCTCACGTTCGACCCGAAGACCGAGCAGTTCCCCGGCGACGACGAGGCCAACCAGCTCACCCGCCGCGAGTACCGCGAAGGCCATTGGGCCGTGCCGAAGAGAGTGTAACGAGACACGGGGAGGAACTTCGCCATGCGTGGTCCGCCGGCAAAGGTCGTGTGGTGGAATGCGAATATCAAACTGGTTCCCAAGCTCCGGCTTGGGAACCAGTAAAGGCGAAACGAACTGTTCGACCTGATTCGCGGAGGTTAACCAGCCGTGCAAGCCAGCACAAAGCGTAATCCTGCAGGGCGAGATTCCGTAGCGTGGGACAAGCGAAGCGAGACCCACGCGGCCCTCCTCTTGTTGCTCTTCCTCGCAACCAGCGCGGCTTCCCTTTGCCGTGCGGCGGAGATCGAGGACCTCGGAGTGGCCGTGCGGGCGGTGGTCTTTGGCAACAGCCAGGGGTGCCTTGCCGAGAGCCCCAAGGGAGAGCCGGGAATGTTCTACATCCCCTACTACTCGACCACCGGCGGGGCGCTGGTCGGCATTCATCCGCGATCGGGCGAGCACATCCACGTGCCGCTCCCCAGCAATGGCGGATACGGAACGGCGGTCGGCGCCGACGGGGCCGTTTACGTGGGCGGCGTGAATCCCGGGAATCTCTACCGCTTCGAGCCGGGCACGGGGAAGATCGACAACCTGGGCGGCGGCCAATTCGGCGGCACGTACATCTGGGCCTGTGCCGCGTCGCCCGACGGCGGGAAGATCTACGCCGCCTGCTACCCAACTTCCGCCGTGCTCGAATACGACGTCGAAAGCCGCTCCTTGCGCAACCTGGGGCGGATGAGCCCCACCGAGCAATACGCCCGATCGATCTCGGTCGACGCCCAAGGCAAGGTGTGGGTG
>JBDRTC010001225.1:0-2534 GCA_043824335.1 Planctomycetota bacterium
CTTGTAAGCCAGTGCATTCCGCTGGGTCCCGTGAAAGACGGACACTGGCTGACAAGCAGACAGTGCCACCCAACAGCCAAGAACGAAGTTGACGGACCGGTAGTACGGATCTGTTCGACCGCCGGAAGCCCTCCTCGGGATTCGGCCACGACCACGCGAGACCCGATCCATGAAAGAGCGCCAGCGGGAAGGCCCGGTGGAAATCGCCCTGGTTGGAGACCTAACGGAAAACCAGAGCGAGCTTTGCGAGAAGCTTCTCGACGTGGAGCCGGGCGGGGAGTGCATCCTCTATTTCGACTCGCTCGGGGGAAGCCCTTACTGTGCGATGTCGCTGATGTCGCTGATTGTGCTCCGGGGCTTGCGGGCGGTGGGGGTGGTGGCCGGCGAGTGTTCCTCGTCGGCCCTGTGGCCGTTTGCCGCCTGCACGCGGCGGCTGGTCACCCGGTGTAGCGTGCTCTTGTTCCATCCCATGAAATGGCAGAGCGAGGAGCACGTGGGGCTTTCCGAAGCCGCGGAATGGGCCCGGCACTTCGGAGAGCTGGAGGCCGACATGGACCGCCTCCTGGCCGAACTGTTCGGTGCTCCGCTGGAGAAGATCCAGGAGTGGAACAGCCCGGGCCGGTACGTCTCGGGTCCCGAGCTGGCCGAAGCCGGACTGGCCGAATTGGTCAAGCTCGAGCCGCTGAAAATCCTGGCCCAAAAGAAAAAGAGGTAGCCGCCGGTGACCGAACTGCTTGCCAGGCAGGCTGGATGCACCTTCGTCGTGCTGGTCCTCATCGGCGTCGGCGCCAGCTGCCGGCAGAGCACGAGTGCCGACCGGTCGCGGCGAGAGGTTGCCGAGGCTTTCGGGAAACTGCCGGGCCTGAGCGAAACTCCCCATCCGAAGCTTCAAGCGGAATTGGCCCACATCATTGAGGAAGGAGGCACGCCCGAGCTATTGGCCCGGAGCGAAATCTCCGAAGAGGAAAACGTGGCCCTGGGGCTGGCCGATCTTTTCGAGCCCTCCGAGATCCAGAAGGTTCTCGACGCTTCGAGCAGGATCTTTGGGTCCGGGAATTTCGAGTTTGACCCGGCGCGGCTGGAAAAGGCAATCCGCTTCCGGCAGGAGCACGAGGCGAAGCGTCTGCGGGCCCGGGAGGCGCTTCGCCGGCCGAAGTGCCGTTTCCCGGTCGATTACCAGGCCGGCTTCACGGCCGATCTTTCATGGATCGACGTGGTTCGGATCTGTGCCCGGCTGGAAGCAGTCCGCGCCTTCGAGTCGCTTGCCGGGGGCGACGTAGACGCGGCCGTCGAGTCGCTGGAGGCCATGTTCCGCCTGGCGGCCTGCCTGGCGGCGGAGAAGCTCACCACGGCCCGGCTCGAAGGGGCTTTCGTCCGCGCCGAAGCGCTGGCCGTGCTCCGGGGCATCGTCGAGTATCCCGAGATCAGCCGGCCGATCATCACGCGGGGGCAACTGGGCCGGCTCTCGGCAATCGTCCAAGAGCAATTGAAGACCTGGACGCCGGACCAAGACGCCTGGATCGGCGACCGCGCCTTGGGCATGCACGTCTACGAGCTGGTTCGCGCCGGGCGTTTGGCCGACCTGTTGACCGACGAGGAAATGCTGCGGTTTGCCGACGAGGGGATACTCGGCGATCTGCCGGCCGCGGCCCAGCGGAACGTCAACGAAGACGAGCTTTACTACCTCGAGACCATGCGGGAGGTCATCGACGGTTGCAGTCGGCCCTACCACGAGCGAATCAAGACGTTCAAGTCCATTCGCCAGGCCCTGCACGAAAAACGCAACTCGCCGGAGTTTCCCCTCGTTGCCGGCCGGATTCTGCTGTTGGAATTCGAGACGGGGCACGCCATCCAGGCCGAGGACCGGGCCAACTGCGAGGCTTGGGCCTTGGCCCTGGCGTTGGCCAGCGGAAACCAGCAGCCCCCGTACCAGGTCAGCCCGTTCTCCGGGGTAGAATATGAAGTCGCCCGGCGGGACGGGCGCGTCATCGTCCGGGGCGCGAGCCCGAAGGAGTACGCCGGCATGCCCCCGGTGGCCGTCCCGGACCTTGCCGGGCGGAAACCGGAAGAATAGGCTTCATGCGGGGACCTCGATGAGTCGGAAGGCGAGCCGCCGTGACTTCCTCAAGGGCAAGGCGGCCGTCCGCGCGGTCGCCGATCTGGCTCAAGGGGCAATACCGGGCGACGGCCCCGATCCCTGGTCGCGGGAGGCGGCCGACCAGTCGTACCTGATCCGCGTCAGCCGGCCGGCCATGGCCACGGAGTTCGAGGTCGTTCTCAACGCCGGCCAACACGAGGGGGGCACCGAGGCGTCGCTCGAAGCCTTGGATCTCGTCGAGGCCCTGGAAGACCAGATGTCGGTCTTTCGAGCGACCAGCGAGATCAGCCGTCTGAACCGCTCCTGCGCCGATGGATCGGTGAAAGTCGAGCCGCGATTGTGTGGGCTCCTGGAGCTGGCCCTCAAGCTGCACGCCGAGACCGGCGGGGTGCTGGACATCACCTCGTCGCCTCTCTCGAAGGTTTGGGGCTTTCAC
>JBDRTC010001226.1:0-3199 GCA_043824335.1 Planctomycetota bacterium
CCTTATGCGCCGAGATCCTCGAACGTTCCGAAGAACTCAAGAAGGCCGAAGAAGCGCGAGCCCGCAAACGGAAAGCCGCCGCCGTAGCCCCTTGATAAAGCAGACCGGTGGTAATTTGGGTGCCGCTGCTTGCTTGCAAGCAGTGTTTAGCGCCGGGTTCTCAGCGGCACTGCTTGCAAGCAAGCAGTGGCACACGGCTTTTTCAACGGGCTGCTAGCACGATCGCGATCCGGCAAGCGAGAAGAAAGGTCGCCAACGATGTCAGAGAAGATCGTCGTCTTCGGCGCGGGGGCAACCGGCCGCGGTCACGTGGGACTGCTCGCCTGGGAAGCCGGGTACCAGATCGTGTTTGTCGATAGGAAACGCGAACTCGTCGGCGCACTCCGCCGGGCAGGAACGTACACGGTCAGGCTCTACGGCAGCCAGCCGCGCGAGATTGCCGTGACCGGCTACCGGGTGTATCACCACCTGGAGCGAGAGGCCATTGCCGAGGAAATCCGTGACGCCGCAATAGTGCTCACCGCCGTGTTCGACCAGAACCTCCCCGACGTGGCCCGCTCGATCGCCTTGGCCGTGTCGACCTGCAGGAACGCGGGCCGCACCGCGCCGCTGAACTCGATCGCCTGCGAAAACATGATGGACAGCTCCTCCACGCTGGGGCGGCACGTTCACGCCCTTCTCCATGGCGAGGACCTGGCCTGGTGCCGGGAGCACGTCGGGTTTCCGGATTGCATGATCAGCCGGGTGGTGCCGCGGCCCGAGCCCGATCCGCTGGTGGTCGTCGCCGAAGACTATAACGAGTGGACCGCCCGGGCGGAAGCCTTCCGCGGCCAGAAGCCGGCCAAGCTGACGGCCCTGGAGCTGGTCGACAACCAATCGGCCCGGCTGGAGCGCAAGCTGTTCGTTCACAACGGAGGGCACGCCGTCTGCGGCTACGTGGGGTTTCACCGCGGTCAGCAGTACGTGCACGAGGCGGTGGCCGATCCGGTCGTTGCCGAGCACGTGCTGGGGGCGCTGGACGAGTTGGGGGAGGTCGTGCGGCGAAGGCACGCCTTCTCGGCCGAGTCGATCGAGGCGTACAAGCAGGATTTCTGCGTCCGGGGGGCCGTGCCCCAGATGAAAGACGCGATCCTACGCGTGGTCCGCGATCCGATCCGGAAGCTTTCGCCCCGGGAGCGTCTTGTCGCCCCGGCGAAGATGGCCGTCGAGTACGGGCTGGCGCGCGAGTGGATCGTCAAGGGAATCGTGGCCGCATTGAAGTACCGGCATCCGGCCGATCCGCAGTCGGTCGAGCTTGCCCAGAAGCTGTTCCGGAGCGGCCTCCGCTCTGTGCTGGGGGAGGTCTTGACCGTCGAAGAAGGCTCGCCGCTGGCCGATGAGATCGAAGAGGCGTGGAACCGCTGGCCTTTGTGAAGGAGTAGGTTATGCTTCAGCATAACAGAACCCGAGGGACCGTTATGCTTCAGCATGACAGAACCCGGGGGACTGTTATGCTGAAGCACAACCTACTTGGAGCCAAGAGGTGCTCGAATGAATCCCCTCGATGAAGCGACGCTCAACATCCTCCGCACCGATCTCGACGACCGCGAGGAACGGATTCGGCGGATCGTGTACGACGCGCTCGCCGAACTGTCGCCGCCCGATCTTTCCGAGCACGTGGTGGCCAGCTATTTCGTGGTCGCCCGAAGCATGGGGCCGGCCCGGGTGGGTCGCGAGATCGCTTACCACATGACCAGCGGCGTGCGCACCGCACCGCCGGGCTCACTTCTGGCCGCTTGCTCCGGGGAAGTGGTCGACGCGGTTTCATTCGATCCGGCCGACCGGATAGGAATTGTCCGCGTCGCCTTTCCGCTTGCGATGCTTCTCGACGCGGAGGGCGAGGTTTATTCGACCGATCTCTTGCACATCACGGCCGGCGCCGGGGTCTTTGCACTGACCGAGCACGCCGACGTCAAGCTGGTCGACCTGGCAATGTCGGACGACCTGTTGCGGCGTTTCCCGGGCCCCGCGCACGGCGCCCCCGGCGTCCGCAAGCTCACGAGCTTCCCGCCCGGCGAGCTTGCGTTCGGGACGATCTTGAAGCCTTGCACGGGGATCACGCCTGAGGAGGAAGCGGAGATTGTCGCCAAGGCGGCCGCGAATCCGATGTTCCTGTTCGTCAAGGAGGACGAAAACTTCCTGCCGGGCGTGGCCTTCGCGCCCTTGGAAGCGCGGCTTCGGTTGGCCATGGACGCGGTGCGCCGGGCCGCCGATCGTCGCGATGGACGGGGATTGATTTACGCCCCCCACGTCACCTCGCCGCCCGAGCGGTTGGCCGAGAACGTCCGGCGGGCGATCGACGCGGGTGCAAACGGGATCATGCTGAGCGAGTACTACGTGGGCGGGGCGGTCCGCATGGTCCGCGACATGACCGCCGACCTGCCCAGCCCCCCGGCCATCTACGGCCACAACGGCGGCATCACCGTCCGAACCCGACACATCTGGCGCGAGGTGCTCGACCTGCTGGCCAGGCTCGACGGGATCGACTTCCGCCAGACCGCGCCGCTTTCGGCCGGCCGCGGCCTGCTTCGGCCCAACGGGCTGGAGTGGCGAGCGTGCGAGCAAGTCCTCAGCCGGCCCCTGGCCGGTCATCCGCCGGTGATGATGGCCCGGGCGGGAGGTCTCGACCAGGGGAACATCATCCCCAACCTGCTCGACGTCGCCTCGGGCGCCGGCGCCGACAACTACCTCTTCCTGGCCGGCTCGGCCATCAACGGCATCAAGAACCGCCGCGGCGAGTACGACCCCGCGCTAGGCGCCGAGGCGATGCAGCAGGCCGTCCAGGTGTTCCGGGAAGGCGTCTTTGTCGAAACGACCTCTTCTCACCCGGCAGAGCTGAAATCCTACGCCGATTCCCACGGGCTGGAAGCCCTGAGCATGGCGATTACCGAGCGATACGACCTTTGATCGAGCATGGATTCCAGCCAGCCATTGCCATCGGAGAAAACAACATGCCCGCCAAGATGAACCGACGCCAGTTTCTCAGTAAAACCGCAAGAGCCGCTTCCGTTGCCGTCCCCGTGATGATCCCCGCGTCGGCCCTCGGACGGGCCGGCCGAATCGCGCCGAGCGAACGCATCGTCATGGGCTCGATCGGCGTGGGCGGAATGGGCTTCGCCGACATGCGCGCGCTGATGAGCATCCCCGAAACGCAGTTCGT
>JBDRTC010001227.1:0-3721 GCA_043824335.1 Planctomycetota bacterium
CGGAAAAACCTTGGGGGCGAGCCGCCCCGGTTCGCGCCGGCCGAGCCGATTGGCGACGTGGGCGAGTTCTGGTGCAGCTCGGTCGCCGCCGTGACCGAGGGGCCCCGCCGCGGGCTGTTGGTCCAGCACGACGTCTACCAGGCGGTCTCCTTCTACGAGCAAGTGCCCGGCGAGGGGGGCCGGCCGAGATTCAAGCGGTTCGGACGGGCCGAGTCCCATTCGGCCGTGCTCTCTCTGAGCGACCAGGCGTGGCCGTGCGCGTGCGACTGGGACGCCGACGGCGATCTCGACCTGCTCGTGGGCGGCGGCTACGGCTGGCCGCGGATCGTCATCAACGAAGGCACCAACCGGCGGCCCGCCCTGGCCGAGGCCCGGTTGATCCTCTCCGAGGGGAAACCGATCCGCCTGCTCCGAGACGACATCCTCGGCGGGGAGCACTGGCACAACATGGGCTATCCGTATCCGGTCTTCACCGACTGGGACGCCGACGGCCTCTCGGACCTGATGCTCCCGAACGAGACGAACCGGATCTTCTGGTACAAGACCGTTGGGACGCGCGAGAGCCCCCGCTTCGGCCCCCGCCGGCAAGTCATCTGCGACGGTTATCCCGACGATCCGGAGAGCCGCGAGCGAACGCGATCGCTGGCCGCCGACCGCATCGCTGCCAACCATCCCTATCCGTACGAAAAGGAACGGCCTTTCTTTTGGCGGACCGGGGCCGGGTTCGCCGACTTCAGCGGCGACGGGCTGACCGACCTCGTCACCCACGACGGCCTCACCCGCAAGGCCACGCTCTTTGCCCAGTATCGCGACGCCTCGGGCGATCTGCGGCTCAAGAAGGACCGGGCTCTCACGCTTACCGACGGCCGGCTGATCGACGATTCCATCGTCGCCCGGCCCCAACACTGGACCGAATCGTTCCGCTCGGTCGATTGGGACGGCGACGGACTCGAGGACATTATTTACAATTGCGCTGGCTCGGTGGGCACGTCGAGCATCTACCTCTTGCGCAACGCGGGCACCAGGAACGAGCCTGTTTTCGAGCCCCCGCGGACGTTCTGTTGTTTCGGCCAGCCGATCAAGGTGACCAACCACGGACCGAACGCCTGGGTCGGCGACATGGACGGCGACGGCAAGGCGGACATGCTCACGTGCGTCGAATGGAGCGTCTACCCCTTCTACCGTCACGCGGCGATCGAGATGCCCCAGCGGCCCGAGTACGTGCTCTCGCCGCCCGAGAGGCTCTGAGGGATTCCAACAAACCCCCGCATGTTAGTTCGGTGGGTGGCTGGCGGCTGAGCGCAGCGAAGCCCCAGGACGTAGCAGACCGGGGCACCGCTTCGCTTTGCACCAGCCACCCCCGCTGCGCTTTGGCTCAGCCACCCAACGCGATATGCTGAAGCATAACCTACAAGCCTACTGCTGAAGCTCGTACGCCCCGATGTCGGGGGCGGCCCCCTGGGGGATGCGGTTGCCGTCGAAGTCGCGCTCGTAACCGAGCTGGGCCCCTGCGTCGATGCAAGGGGACTCGGCGGTGAGGTGGAAGTTTCGGTTTGCCGCGTCGACCACTGCCGGCTTGGCGAGGATCGAGTTCGGCTCCAGGCCGAACTCGGATTGATAGTCGGCGAACCGGGCCATGGGGTACTCGGCCCCGGCGGCGCGGATCATCACGCCCTCGCCTTGATACCAGGAATTGTGATCCATGCTGAGGGCCTTCATAGCTTCCTTCGGCCAACCGGGCGCGTAGAGCGCGTTGGTCTTGGCCTCGAAGAAGACGTTGTTTTTGACGGAAATCCCCCGGGCCGCCGCCGGACTGGTGTAAAAGCACAAGTGCCGCCCGCTGGGGTCGGGCCGCTGCGTGTGTCCCCAACCGTGGCCCGCGGCGAGGCACGTGTTGTTCTCGAAGCGGACGTTCTCGGTAAGCGAGTTTTCCGGGCGGTTCCAATACTCGAAGGAGTACTCGCAGTTCCAGATGAGATTGTGCCGGTAGGTGATGTTGATCTGCTTCACGCGGGGCGCGTTGTTCTGGTTCGTCAGCGCCGCGTCGTAGATTTCCGACAGCCGGCAACGCTCGACGAGGTGGTCGTGAGCGCCGGCCCAGAACTCGATGCCGTTTCCGTATCGGACGGTCCGGTCGCCGCCGTGCTGATCGCCTCCGCCGATGTAGGAAAGATCGCAGTCGCGCACCACCACGTGGTGCGTGTTTGCGCCGCCGATGCCGTGGGCCCCGCCGTACTTCAGGGCGAGGTTCTCGTAGATCGCGTAGCTCGCGTTGGATTGGTCGATGATGTGGCGGCGAATCGCACATTCGACGTCGGAGTAATGTTCCGCGGGCGATTCGGGCGACACCAGCGTGAGCACGCGCCGACGCTCGTCGTACCAGTACTCGCCCTCCAGGTCGAGGTCGGACTCATTGAACACCTTGACGCCGCAGGCGGCCTCGCCGTCGAAAATGATATTGCCCACGTCCCAGCGCAACTCCGGACCGCCGGCCGAAGGTTCGGTGGTCGACCAAAGGTTGCCCCCCTCGCAGGTCCAATCGTCGGGGTCGTTCACTTCAACCGAGCCGAGCAACAGGGGCTTCTCGCCCGAGCCGTAAGCGCCGTAGGTCACGTGCCCCTCGGGGCTGCCGCTGGAAGGGACCAATTGCTCCCGCCAGGAGTCGCCGCGACGCAGCAGGACGACGTCGCCCGGCTCGAAGCGCTGGCCGTTCACCCGGGCGATCGTCCGCCAGGACGTTTGGGGAGAACGGCCGTCGTTCTCGTCGGCCCCCTCGTTGGAGACGTAATAGGTGGCGGCGACCGCCCACGGCCCGTTCCAACACGAAAACACGGCGAACACGACGAGGAGGGTCCTCGCCAGACGACGTCCCGACGTGCGAATTGTTCTCTCGCGTTTCATCTTCTGTTCCCTCGCGGCGAATCGTCCCCGACAGCGTGACATGCTCACTTCACCCTCGCCATTCTACTCAGGCCGTGATCGAGCCACAACGGTCTCACGCGGCCACGCCGGCTCTTGCTCCGCCCGCTACGGCCGATACAATGGGCTCTCGAACGGCCCCTGGCGTTCGCTTATTGCTCGTTCGGCAGTTCCTTCATCATTCGATATTCGCCACTCGATATTCCTCATCCCCGCTCACGGCCAGGCATCATGCACTCTCCTGACGATCGCGGCCGGGACAAGATTCTCACTTGGCCCCTCTGGATCACTTACGCCGTCCTCCTTGCCGTCGGCGTCCCGTGGTATTGGCCCGAGGGGGACACAACATTGTGGCTGGGGCTGCCGGCATGGGTCGTCACGGCGATCGTTGCCTCGCTGGCGATCTCGGTGCTCACCGCCGTGGCGCTCAAGCATCCCTGGCCCGGGGAAAACGACTCGCAAGGCGAAGAGGAGACGCCGTGAACAGCGAGCTGTTGCCCTTCACGCCGTGGGAGATGGCCTTCATCGGGGTCTATCTCCTCTCGCTTTTGGCGATCGGATGGCTGGGCCTGGTGGCGCGCAAAGACGACTCGATGTCCGACTTCTACCTGGGCGGCAAAGGGATCGGGCTTTTCGTGCTCGTGCTGACGCTGTACGCCACCCAGTACAGCGGCAACTCGATGTTCGGCTACACCGGCAAGGCGTACCGCATCGGGTATTCCTGGCTGATGTGTCTCCACTTCATGACGGCCGTGGTCGTCTTTTACCTGCTGCTGGCTCCGCGGCTTTACAGCTTGTCGAA
>JBDRTC010001228.1:0-4617 GCA_043824335.1 Planctomycetota bacterium
ATATCTCGCCGAATGACATACTCATCCTTGCTCAGGAAATAGCCCATTTCCGGTTCGCCCCAATGGTACGAACCTTCCGTCCAAAGCGGATGCCTTGCGTTCAGGCGCGCCTTCGGATCGCTGGCGAGTACCTCGGTCACATCGGCGGTGTAGGGGCTCTTTAGGTTTCCCAGCGAGTCCCTGTGCCAGGCAAGATAGAAGATACCGACTACACGGCGCCGGTCCTTCTTTGTCGGGCCCACCAACGACAGGTCCGGCATGGTTCTGCCGAGCGCATCAGTTGCCACCCACGTATCGGGATAGATGTCGCGAGAATACTGATCGTCCGAACGCGCAATGTTCAAGGCCAAAAGCACGACGAGCAAGGGGGTCAAGGCACAGTCTCTCATGGCAGGCACCATCTGATCTGATTGGGATCTCCAGCGTCCGACTCCATCCGCCGGTTAGCGAGTCACTCGGAATTATCCAGTCACCTTTGGGCGATCCTACAGAGTGGCGTTCTTCGACGGACGGGGAATTCGAAGCGTTTGCATTCTTCGTGCACTCAGCGAGGTTCACCTAGCAGTTAAAGGCTCGATTGGCACCACGCAATCAGGTTTAGCCGCTCAGCCCAGTGTATTGGTTGCTGCGGTGAAATCAAGCAGCGTTTCTCTACACACGGAATCCTAGATGTCCCACGGGCTACGCGGACGCACGATTTCTCTCCCGAAGAGGGTTCGAAATGTGGTGCATCCGAGGAATCGACCGGCGGACGAGTTTCCGGCACTATCCTGCCACCCAGCAGAGGCAGTGCCGTTATTCGGTCGTTTTCCGAGGCGCGCCGCGAAACGCGTGAATGGATGGGACGACCGTTCAGCGTAACGGCTTGTTTTGTTTTATCGCCAGAATACGCAACCGCTTGCGTCCTGTGGCCACTCTCACGCGGATGGTTATTTTGTCACCGCCGGAGACCGTGTGGTGTCGGCCGATGAAGAGGGGAGGCAGTCAACCTTCCACGACGACATTCATGCCCATTAAGTTGGCCAGATGCCGCACGCTCTCGATATGGTCGCCGTAGAACACCACGCGGTGCAGCAGCGTCATGGCGTCCTCTGTCTCCAGCGCGCTGCTCCAGTCCGCCGCCATTTTGGCCGCGTCGCGGACCTTCGTGACGATCTGCGTGCGACAGCCGTGCACAGCCTTCTCTGGGACATCGATAATCTCGCCTGTAGACGCCAGGATCGTATCCAGGTTGACCAGCTTGGTGCGGGTGATGGCCTGGCCGATGCGGTACTGCACCTCGGGCACGCAGCCGCTGCCGCCGACCTCGGAATGCCCGCGCAGCAGATAGGGTGCCTCTTTGCCGTCCGGGCCATCCATCTTCAAAGGCGCCGTGCAGTGGGCGGTCCACAGGGCATTTCGCGCCGTGTCAAAGGTCGCGTTGCCCTGGAAGCCGGGACGGTCGATGGCGTACTGGAACAACAGCATGGTCAGCAAGGAGTCCATGTCGCCTTCACAGGCCGCCGGCACGCCGCGGTCGCGCAGCCGCGCGAACCCCAAGCAGGGAAACCCGCGCGGCAACCACCCCATGCAGGTTCCGACGGCCAATCCGTCAGCCTTCTCCCGTTCCACGAGGCGGTCCAAGGCGACGCTGACACGAGCCGCTTTCTCGATATCTTCTTTCGTTGGTTCGAGGATCTCCTTCGCGCCCTTGGTCCACGCTTCGATTTCGGCTCGAACCGCATCACCGTCCACGGCCGTGAGCATCTCGTCGAAGTCCTGCTGCTCGCAGGCCACGACCTCGGCGCCCAGACGCTTCTTGACTTCTTCAGGCGAGCAAGCCGGCTCCGTGCCTCGGGCCGGAGGGAACAGCAGGATCCTGGTCTGCCGCATCATTGGAATCACGCGCAGCAAACGCAGCGCGCGCTCCAGCTCGTCGTAGTCGCTGCTGGCCCGCAGCGCGACGCGATGGCCATCACGGAGCCATCTTGGCGCGTACATCCAATCATGACCGCTCGCCGGCAACGAGAACACAGCGAGCGGACGGCCCGCCTCTAAGATGGGTCCCACCACGCGCATCATCGCGAAGTTCTGCACGTTGATCGCCAGGACGGGTGCTTCCGGCCCTGCCTTTTCCAGGAGCGCCGCCGTTTCCTGGGGGCTGCGCGACTGCCCCACAACCAACTCGACGTTTCCCAACTTCTTTTCCGCTTCAGTAAGCCGAACTTTCATTGCCTCGACCTGCGTGGCGTCGGCGCCCCAATTGCGATCTTCCGGTTGGGGATCGCCCGTGAAGATAACGCAGATCCGCGATTTGCCACGCGGCTGCGCGGGCGGCGACTCGGAAGCCCGTGCATGCGTCCACGTCGCACCTGCGAGCAGCAACCCGCTTACGGCGCCCGTTCCCAGAAACTCCCTTCGCGTGCAGTGTTCACACATTGCCAAGCCCTTTTTTCAAAGATGACCGTCGAGTACCGTTTACAGGCCTCAGAGGCACGTCGCGCCCGCTGAGGCAACAAATCGAGGACTATTGTCGCTACACCCAGGTTCGATTGTCAAGAAGACGGTGACCGCGTGTGCGTGTTCTTCGACGAGCAAGAGACCGTCGACCAACACACATCATTCGCGACCGCGACGGCAAGTTCATGACGAAACGGATCGCCTTCTCGCGCTGCTCACGCTTGATAAAGTGGATGTTCCTGATCAGCTTAGTCGCAACTCCTTGTCTCAGGGAGGCTTTCTTCAACCCAGACAATCCCACTTGATCGGGATCTTCTTCAGCGCGTAGCCGGCTTCGCGGAGGTAGTCGCCGTAGACCAACATCCAGTGGAAGCCGGGCATCCGCTCGGCCACCGCCTTGGTATCACAATCGAAGCGAATGTCGATCTGGCAACGGCAGATGGGCAAGAACGGGGCATCGATGATCTCACCCGAGAAGCCCAGCCAACGCTCGGCCTTGAAGTCGGGCACAATGTTGGTCACCTTCTGACCTTTGTGCATCTCGACTTTTGGCGCCGCACCGTAGTCCGACTCGAAATGGGTCAGAATCCGTGCCGGTTCGATGGTCTTACCGTCCATTTTTCGCGGGCCGGTGCAGTGGGCCAGCGTGATCACACCGTCGTGCGGATAGGTCGGATCCTGGAGGAACGGAGGTCGGCCGGAAATGTTCCCCAGCAGGATCCCCGACGGAATCACCACAAAGTCCGACTCGCAAAAGGCCAGGTAGCCATCGTCGTTGAGCGTGCTCAGGGGCAGGCAGGCGGTCGTCTCAGAGATGGGCATGATCGTGCCCATGCAGCCGTTGATCGTGATCGCCCGACAATCGGCCTTTCGCATCAGACCACGAAAGACCTGCTCCAACAGAAAGGCGTTGTCGACGAACGGGCGCTTGGTTTCCAGCGTGGTGCCGGGCAGTTTCAGGTACGCCTCGGCCCGCTGGCGGGCCAGATCGACGGCGGCTTGATCCTGCCGGGCGGCCTGGATCAGCTTGCCCAAGTCGTCGTAGGTAACCGTTTGGATATCGAGCTTCCACCGGTCTTTGGCCAGCTTAGCGATGACGTCGCTGGGCTGGGCCCAGCCGCCGGGTCCACCGACGGCCAGGATTCGGCTGCCGATGGTGTTGTGCAGCCCACACAACGACCGCAACCGCCAGAGGATCTCGTCCAACTCGTCGACGACTATATCCTGAAAGTCGAGTCCCTTGGCTGCCAACTGGTCGGTATTGTGGCGCAAGGTCCAGGGATGGATTGCCTCGTACAAGAAGTACAAAGGCCCCGACTTGTGGCGAACGAAGAACACCGTGTCTTTACCCAGCTCGACGATGGCATCCATCTGGGCCTGGGATCCCCCGGCGGCATAGACCAGCAGCATATCGGCCGTGTCAAGATCGTCCAGACCAGACATCGAACCGTTGTGCAACGACGTGACCGGCAGGAACTCCAGGGGAAAGTCGGCCTTGGCTTGAAGCTTGGTGATCTCGCTCTTGATCCGGCTGAGTTCTTCATCGGCCTGGGGTTGAGTCTGGATTGCACCCCAGGACCGCCAACTGGTCTGCGGCCGGGGCTCGAACGTGGTGTAGGTGAAGATCGGCTTGACGACCAGGGGGCGTCGCGGAGCGGCGGCCGGAAGTCCCGGTTCATCGGCCGAGATGGCCGACCAGGACAGCCCGCTTAAGGCCACGCCGCCCAGCGCGGCTAGTCCGCCGACCCCTTCCAAAAAACCGCGGCGGGTGAGCCCTTCGTCGCCGGCGGTTTCCGACCGGTCGCAACAAGGGCAGCAATGGGCCGTGAACTGGGGATGGTGGGAATGTTCACGCAGGTTGTGCGGAGGCATGACAGTTCCTCTCCTGCCGGGAGAATTTCAGGCGAGACGGCAACAGGTCCACGATAACCAACCGGCGCCGTTGAGGCAACAACCGCACGGGATCGTTCTCCGAGAAACGGGGGAGCTGGGCGATGCCCCACAGAAGCCCCGCCTATTTCGGAGGGCAGCGAATTATGGTTCATCCGACTGAAGCGTACTTGGAGCCGGAAGATCGACAACCCAAGGGCGCGTTTTCAGAACAAAGGGGAGAGGTGTCAAGCGAAAGGGCCGCGATTCCCAGCGGAAAACGCGGCCCTCCCCTTCGTTCGATCGGGT